>JASFHE010000100.1:0-13636 GCA_050123415.1 Desulfobacteraceae bacterium
CGCCATAGGCAAAAATACTCCGAAGCTTCCCATTTTTCATTTTAAACATATCGGCAAAGGGCATGGAACCGGGTGTTTTTGCAAAACTGGGGTGTTCTGTCCCATCCGGCATCCTGATAACATCAAATCCGCGATGATTAAAACAATATAAGCCCCAGGTAATACCTTTCTCAACATCCACTAAAGGTGTACGGCGCGGAAGAACATTGTAAATTGTCTTGAGTGAAGGAGGAACTTTACCGTCAGGAGAAGTACAGGATGCAGCAGAAGGTAACCCAGGTGGAGGAGGTCCCATATCAGGAATTTTTCCGCATGTCACCATCCCGTTTTCAACCCTGTAAGCGTCATCAACCCAGGGAATCGTACTGGCGTCAAGTGTATCCAGGGCTTTGAAATAGATGTCAGGCATGCGCAGCATCTCTTCACGAGTCACGCGTTCAGAGGGATCCAGCATTTCATCAAATCCGGGTGGAACATTTTTCAGATTACCGAGGTTTTTTTCATCTACATCGCGGACAACTATTGATTCAGCTTCTGTTATGAGACGGTTCACTACCTTAAGCCGCACGGACAGCAATACCGGTTTATCGTGTTCTTTGGCGATTCCGGTCCAGGCCACCTGCCCTTCCTGAATATCACTGACAATTTCCTCATAAGAGCCTCCATTTTATATAGTCATAAGGAGTTCCTACAGGGAGCGTAGGAACCAGATAAAATTGCAGTAAATATTAGAATCTGAATTGAATATGTTAATATCCCTAAGATTATTTATTTTAAAAAGCAAGTAGAAAAGCGATCTTATTACTTATCAAATTCCTTGACTCACACAGGAACTTGTTTTATAGTCCGAACCAAAAATAGCATTCCCATCAACAGAACTAACTCACTTAATCTCAAGTGTTAATATAATTATTAATATACCGGTATATCCAGTTGTCATGGAATTGATAATGCGGTGTATCACTTATAAGTAAGTCGACACATTATGCTTGAGAGCTTCCTGCTGTATCCTGTTAATGTTCTTGTCACATATTGGTTTTTTATTTTCACTAAACACTTCTTATGGGAGATGAACTATGAAAACAAAAAAAACCGGCCTTATCTTTGTGATTTCTATTCTGTTTTTATTTTTTACAAACTGCAATCCCGAACAACCAATTACTACCGAAAAAAAACAACAACCACAACAAACCACTGTAGAATGCGATCAAGCCTGTCTTGAGAGTTTTGCCGATCGATATATCGACTCGATGGTCAAGCACGATCCTTCCAGTATTCCCCTTGCTGAGGATGTCAAATTCACCGAGAACGGAGTACAGCTAAAGGTGGGTGATGCGCTATGGGCAACTGCCAGCGCAAACACTGATTATCGCATCTACGTTACTGATCCTGAAACAGGACAAGTAGGTTATTCAGGAGGATGGAAAACGGCATTCAGACCACCAACAATGCCGAAATGGGCGCCGGGATGGGTGGAGGATACAACATTATAGCCATGAGCTGTACCGAGCAGTTTAAAACAGGTTACTTCAAGTTTGTTACCGAGATACGACGCAGACACGTACTGGTTGATGAAAAACGCGGCATGGTCTTTTCTTTTGCCGCACTGGATCACGCAGGGAATATAAAACAGGTCACTACTACCGATGGACAAACTCATGATATCGGTCAACTTAGTCCTATGACGCTTTATGGTGGAGGACTCTTCAAAATTATTAATGGTGAGATTCACCGGATTTACACTGTTTTTTTCCCGGCTCCTTACGGCATGAAACACGGCTGGTAGGGTCATTAGCTATCAACTGACCCCATTTAACAATATTTATTACAGGAGTATAAAATGACTATAATAAAATCAGATTACCGGTTTTTCCCATGGAGCGTAATGATCGCTCTTTCATTAATGCTTTTCCTTTCCTGTTCCAGTCCTGACGCTGAACTCGAGAAAAAGCTGGAAGAGATGAATAATCGGGTGGGAATACTCGAAGACACCCAGGCAATCATTAACCTTCACCATGCATACGGGTACTACATTGATAAGTGTCTCTATGAAGATGTGGTGGATCTGTTTGCCGACGATGGAGAGGTACATTTTTTCGGAGGCATTTTTCGAGGCAAGGAACAGGGCGTCCGCCGTCTTTATGTCGGGAATTTTCTGCAAGGATTTACCGGAGGCAAACCAGGGCCTGTTTATGGTTTTCTCCTCGATCATCCTCAGATGCAGGATGTGATCCATGTAGCGCCTGATCGCAAGACTGCCAAGGGCCGATTCCGCTGTGTTATGCAGGCAGGATCTCATGAATCTTCTCCCTCTGCCAAAGCTGCGATGGAGAAAGGTGAGACTCCTATGGTATGGTGGGAAGGGGGTATTTACGAGAATACCTATGTAAAAGAGAATGGCGTCTGGAAGATCAAGGTGCTCAATTATAATCCGCTCTGGCATGCCGACTATGAATCCGGCTGGGGAAAGACCAAAATGATTTATGACGTGAACGCAGCCCAGAAACTCTATCCTGAAAACCCGACGGGCCCCGATGCACTCATGGATTCCCCGCCTGCAATGTGGCCCAATACATCAATCGTTCCCTTTCACTATAACAACCCGGTAACAGGTAAACCATTGACAATGGAATCCGACTGGAAAAGCAAGTCAAAAGACAAATGATGAATATCGAAGTATGATTACCGCACAGGAGGTCTCATAAAACATAATTCATCACGCAGAACTTTTTTTAAAGGCCGGATTAGCCCTGCCTGCAACGGGCCTCTTATCCTGCAAAAACCTGGATGTATCATTACCCGAACTGTCTCCTACCGGATTAGTCTATCGGACACTGGGTAAAACAGGATTAAAGGTCACAAGTGTGGGTTGCGCTGCCGGTGCAATTCCTGATCCTGATATTTTGGCACAGGCCTTTGATCCGGGGTTAACCAGAGTTTATTAATCATTTCCTGATCAAGACTTTCAACAAGCTTCTCAGCCAATAAAGCCCTTGATTCTCCAGAGAGCTTCATTGCTTCTGTTGCCAATTCATCTACAGATATAGACATTATCTATTACCTCCTGTTACAAACAGGCTGAAGCTTGTTAGCCTGAAGGCGGATCAGGTTTAACAGTAATATAATCTTTTACTTCATCATTAAATACAGGAGATGAAAACAACAGAAAAACCGGACTATCGGGACTACATTGTGACTCATCATCACTGGACGTAATATCAATCTGTCTGTTATTTTGACCATATCCGCGGCATCGTACTCCAACAAATTTAAATTCGGGAAGTGTATGAAGCGACTTGAGATTGCGATTCTCAACACCTTTCTCAGGGCCAAGGATGGATTCCAGCCCTGGTTCAACATTAAGTATTACAACAGTGTCCAGCGGCAATTCATTTTCAGGAGATACCAGCCACACTTCCCTTGCTTCAAGACTTTTTCTTTCTGAACTCTGATTCTTCTTTTTAGATTGTTCTTTCTTTTAAGCGGATGTGAGTAGTGCAATGGGCTCCCCGGGTAACGAAAGTATTCGAGGGATTTGTTTATAATCAGGGTCAGGTTCGGCAATTACATTAAAACGACTTTTCCTTTCACCTTCAACTTTTATGACTATATGATCTTCAATGGATTGCTTTGTTACAGGCTGATTTAATATAATGCGTAATGCAGGTGCCCCGGGGGATTCCCATTTATTAAAATATTCCCGGACTACTTTGAGTCATTCAGTGATAAAAGCATGCTGTATAGTTTCTTTTATGGTTGCACTATCTTCAGCCTTTATCCCGGGTTTTACAAGGATATTATACTTTGTTGCCGGTAAAAGTGATTTTTCTTCATTAAGCACTAATGCCAGGCTGCTGGTATTAAGCCAGCGCCATTGACCTTTAACTTCAGGAATTATTTCAATCGGGGTCTCCGATGCATCCCGATCCATCCGGCAGACAGGTACAACAGGTCTGTTGAATTGAATGTAATCTGGCGCCCTTCAGGGACATCTTCTCCGCTTGGTGTGATATTTATTATTTCCAGAAACATTTTCGTCAAAATGTATGGTAATGGTCGAATTATACAAATCCTTCTAATAACATATTCAACTTTCCTCTTGAATCATACCTTGACTGGTAAAATGACCATGATATAATGACCATGTCAAAAGATTAAAAGGGAAAATGGAAAATGGAAAATGTAATATCAAAATCAAGATTCAAACCAAATGCCTTAAAATATTTCAGGCATATAGAAAAAACAGGGAAGGAACTGATAATAACCGATCACGGAAAGCCTACGCTTAAAATTGTGCCATATAATGACAATCCGATGGATACCCTAAAATCATTAAGAAACACTGTGGTTGAATATATAGACCCGATGGAGCCTGTCGCTGAAGAAGACTGGGAAGTCCTGAAATGATAGTTCTGGATACTCATGTATGGATCTGGTGGGTTAGTAATCCTAAAAAGCTGTCTGCTCCTGCCCGAAAGGCAATAAATTATGCAATAAAAGGCAACAATATCTGTATTTCCTCAATCAGTGTATGGGAAGCAGTCCTTCTCCATTCAAAAAAACGTTTGATCCTCTCCATGAATATAGATGAGTGGATAGCCACATCGGAGAAACTGCCTTTTATATCATTTGTACCGATAGATAACCCTATTGCAGTTAAGTCGGTTTTATTACCTGAACCGCTACATAATGATCCTGCTGACAGGATCATTATCTCAACAGCGATTACTCTTGGCGCCGAATTAATCACAAAGGATGAAAAGATAATCAACTATCCATATATCAAAACAATATGGTGATGCGTGATACTCGAAATGGTTAATTATTTTTTCATTGCGATAGCTTTCCCTTTTATTCTCTTAAACGTCTGAAACTTTAAAAAGGCTCCATAAAAAAAGTTATATTTGTTTCTTTCCTACAGTCTCCATTTAAGCAAGTAAAAAAACAAAAAAATATCCAAATAATATTATTTTATTAAACTTTCTTCTATTGATATCAGTCATTAATATAAAAAATAAATTGTGTAATTTAAAACATCTATTGCTTAATAAAAAATCAGTAACCATTGCTGGATTCTGAAATATTACTATATAAGCCAGATGGTTATTTTTACCAGCCATCGGTCTATCAAACTATGGGAAGGTATATTATACCAATACATCGATACATCTTTATATATATAACTTATTGATATCATGAGCATTTTAACATAATTCCGTTTTGGTATGATTCATGCTTTTAGTGTTTTTATTCATACTATTCATTTTAAATATATTTATTCTGCAAATTTGATTTGGGAGGTTGGAAATGAAGAAGTTCGTAAAGATTCTCCTGTTATTAATTTTTCTTGCGGCGATTGTTGTCGGCGGATATACATGGGCAATAAACCGTAAGCCTGCGGACCAGGGATTCACTCTGGTAGAAGTTACCCGGGGTGACATCACTGAAAAGGCCATAGCCATTGGCCAGATTGAACCACGGCAGAAGTTTCATATCAAATCAAAGATTTCCGGTATTGTTAAAAGATGCCCCGCGGAGGTTGGAGACTCTATCAAGGCCGGGGATCCAATTCTGGAAATCAGCCCCGACCCTACCCCTGATGAGCTTCTCGAGGCAGAGCACCAGGTAAAGGCCGCCCAGATATCCTTCGATCGCGCCAAGGTAGACTGGGAACACTCCCAGGAGCTGGCAAGAGAGGGGATAGAATCCGTAAACAGCAGGGACGTACAGAAAGAAATTTATGATAAAGCACGGATTGAACTGGTGCGCGCCAAAGATCGTCTTCAATTGATTCAGGAAGGTAAAATAAGCGGTCGCGGGAAAAAAATGGAGACAATAATAAGGGCCCCTGCCGAAGGAATCCTCTTACAGCGTCTCGTAAATCCGGGAGATCCTGTTGTTCCCCTTACCAGCTATCAGGCCGGAACAGATCTGGCGACCCTTGCTGACATGAATGATCTTATCTTTAAGGGAACAGTGGATGAGATTGACGTAGGGAAATTATCAATGGGAATGCCTGTCCGCTTAAAAATCGGCGCCCTTCCCGATCAGGCAGTTACCGGCAAATTGAGCCGAATAGCCCCCCAGGCAATTGAAAAAGACAATGCCAAACTGTTTGAAGTCGAAATAATCATGGATTCATTCGAAGATGTTATGCTCCGTGCAGGTTATTCTGCAAACGCAGATATTGTAATCCGTGAAAAGAAAAATATACTCCTGATCCCGGAACGGCTTGTTATATTTGAAGACGACGGAGCAAAGACATTTGTAGAAATACCCGGAAATACACCACAGTCAGAACCTAAAAAGGTACCTGTTGAGATCGGGCTTTCGGATGGTCTTAACATAGAAGTAACATCCGGCCTCAAGGAAGGTGAAATGCTTGTACAGAGACCACCCAGAGAGATCACAGGATAGGATCATCAGACATGTTGAACAGCATTCGTCAGCTTATTCGTGATACAAAAAGCCAGAAACTGCGGACTCTTCTCACTCTGTTCGGTATGATCTGGGGAACCACGGCTGTGAGTTTACTTCTTGCATTTGGAGACGGCTTTCACCAGCAGCTTGCAAAGACAAGTGCCGGAATTGGAAACGGTGTGGTCATAGGTTGGCCGTCACGTACCTCCATGCCCTTTGAAGGATTGGGAAAAGGCCGCCACATACTTGTTGATGACGACGACATCAGGTTGATCAGGAAAAAGGCTGTCGGGCTTAGTGCTATTTCAAGCGAGTATCGCGCACAATTTAAACTTCAGTATAATACAAAAATCCTTTCAGTTGGAGTTACAGGCATAGAGTCTGAGTATGGGGAAATACGCAACCTGATTCCCCAGGAAGGAGGACGATTCATCAATCCTCTGGATATTGAATTAAAAAGGCGCGTTGTCTTCATCGGTGATGAACTTGCAGGCCAGGTCTTTGGTTCTGATTCACCGGTTGGGTGTACAATTAATCTACAGGGAGCGCCGTTTCTCGTTGTGGGCGTCATGAAAAAAAAGAAACAGAATTCAAATTACAACGGGCCCGACAATGGAAAGGTTTTTGTCCCTGCATCTACTTTAAAAATGATGACCGGACAGAAATTCGTGGGTAACCTTGTTTTCGCTGCCAGTGATGTTAACAGGACTGAGGCTCTTATAAAAGATGTACGCCATATAATGGCTGCCAGACACAGGTTCCATCCCGAAGATGAGGAGGCAATCGGTTTCTGGGATACTTCGGACAATGCCAAATTTATCAATACACTTATGATTGCCTTTAGAATATTTCTGGGAATAATCGGATGTCTTACAATGGTAGTAGGAGGCATAGGTGTTTCCAATATCATGAGTGTTGTAGTCGAAGAACGCACCAAAGAAATAGGAATAAAAATGGCACTCGGAGCAAAGCCACGTTATATTCTGGGACAGTTTTTGATTGAAACACTGTCACTTTCGATCGCAGGAGGTGTAATAGGTATCATGATTACACAGGCCATCTGCCTGATCTTTCCTGTTTTCAACCTTGGCGACACTGTCGGAGACCCCAGACTCTCACCGGTTTCCGCTCTTGCAACTGCGGCTGTGTTAGGTTTAATCAGTTTTATCTCAGGCTATTTCCCCGCGCGTACCGCCGCCAGACTTGATCCTGTAATAGCCATGAAGATGTGAGGATTGAATAATGCATTTGCCAAGACCCGGATTAATACTTTATCTCTTTCTGCGTTCAAGCCGCGTCCAGAAAAAAAGGGCTATACTGACCATAGCAGCTATTGCCTGGGGGACCCTCTCATTGCTCATGCTCCTGGCCTTTGGTGAAGGGCTCAAAATTTCAACATCTACCCAAATGCAGGGCATAGGCAAAGACGTTGCTGTTTTATGGCCGGGTACTACAAGTCTGACATGGAAGGGGCTTCCTCCGGGAAGGCCAGTCAGGCTGGCAATTGAAGATATAAAACTTATCAATGACAGAGTTCCGAACCTGGCCGGGGCAGCAGGAGAAATACAACGATTTGGAGTTGTTATAAAGCATGAGAAAACAGGTACCAATGCTACAGTAAAAGGAGTAACCTGGGGATTTGGTGAAATCCGTAATCATATCCCTGCACCGGGGGGACGTTTTCTTGATCCAATGGATGAGCAGTTGCGAAGGCGAGTTGCTTTTATTGGAAATGATCTGGCAAAAAAAATATTTGGAAATGAAGATCCGGTAGGCAAAGAACTCTACCTTGAAAAGATCCCTTATACAGTAATCGGTGTAATGATGCCAAAGGTAATGATGGGAAATTACAATGGCCTGGACAGTGATCAAATCTGCATTCCCATAACCACATTCAAGGCCCAGTTCGGAACAGATATATTGCAGATACTTATCATTAAACCTGATCATCCTGATCGAATGAGTTTTGTACTCGGGGAACTGAATAAAGTACTGGGGGCAAAGTATGGTTTTGATCCCTCGGATAAACGGGTATTCGGTACCTGGGATACTGTGGAGTCATCAAAGGCTACT
Organism: Desulfobacteraceae bacterium; assembly: GCA_050123415.1. GTDB lineage: Bacteria > Desulfobacterota > DSM-4660 > Desulfatiglandales > HGW-15 > JAAZBV01. Next base: position 8,494 of record JASFHE010000100.1, read on the forward strand.
CAAAATATAATGACAGGTCTTCAGATCTTTCTCGGGATTATCGGTGCGCTCACGCTTATAATCGGCGGTGTGGGTGTGGCAAATATAATGTATGCAGTAGTCAAGGAACGTACAAAGGAGATTGGAGTAAAAATGGCTCTTGGGGCTCGAAGCTCATGGGTAACCGGACCGGTTATACTTGAGGGCATGTTTTATACACTTTTTGGAGGTGCTATCGGTCTGATAATGGCTGCAGGCGCTATTATTCTTATGGGACAAATTCCGTCGGAAGGAAACCAGGCGCTTGCCCTTTTAAGCAGGCCTGTATTATCTGCAAATATCGGTCTTGTATCCGCTTCTATACTGGGGCTTATAGGGCTTATCGCAGGATATTTTCCTGCAAGACGGGCTTCTTTAATTAATCCTGCGGAGACACTCCGCTACGAGTGAGGTATTTATGTTTCTGGATAAGCTATTTCATAATGGTAAGAATATTTCGAAAGCAGATAATGGAGAGGTAATAAACCTCAAGGGCCTTACCAAGGTATATAATACCGGAAAGGTAAAGTTTGAAGCACTCAAGGGGATCGATCTTGAGGTTCGTGAAGGAGAAATGGTGGCCATAACAGGTCCGTCGGGATCGGGAAAAAGCACCCTGATGAACCTAATCGGTTGCCTTGATACTGCAACATCCGGGAGTTATCACCTGAAGGGCGAGGCTGTATCGGGACTTAGCAGGGTTGAACTTGCTGAAGTGCGTAACAGGAGAGTCGGTTTTATTTTTCAAAGTTTTAATCTTCTCCCTCAAATATCTGCCTATGAAAATGTCGAGATGCCTCTTCTCTTCGGAGGCATACCCCGGAACCAGCGGCGTGCAAGGGTAATCGATATGATGAGCAGAGTTGGTTTAGCTGACAGATTAAACCATAAACCAACAGAACTATCAGGCGGACAGATGAAGAGAGTAGCTATAGCCCGTGCACTGGCAATGGATCCGGACATTGTACTTGCAGATGAGCCAACAGGAAACCTTGATACAAGCTCCGGTGGAGACATCATGAATCTCTTCCAGGAATTATGGGAACAGGGCCGCACTATCCTGGTAATCACCCATGACCCTGCCCTTGCAAAAAGGGCCCCGCGTCAGGTGGAGATAATGGATGGAGAGATTACACAGGATAACAGGAGATAAAAAAACCGAACATGATTAAAACCTGACTCTCACGGTCTCCATGGGAACACGTGTTTTGACGCTCTGCTTCACAATACCAGTCTTCACACACATCAATCAATCCTGTCTTTCCGGGTTAACTTCTTTCATGTGAACAATACCAATACTCCGGTTTTAAAAAAAATATCCTTGACATATAAAGATTATAGGTATAGTCTTCTATTGTATTATATATATATTACATTATATATTTAATTCAATAATATAATAAAAGAAGGGGATATAGAATATGATTGAATTTAAACTGGATCACAAAAGCGGTGTCCCTTTATATCGACAGATTATCGATCAAATAAAGTTTGGAATTGCATCCGGTAGCTGGAAAACGGGGGAGCAGTTGCCAACGGTACGGGCTTTGGCAGTACAATTGAAAGTTAATCTAAATACTGTCAGCAAAGCATATAAGGAATTGGAAATACAGAAAATACTGGAAACCCAGCAGGGGACCGGTACGTTTATCGGCTCGGTAAAAATTGATATAAATGAAACTGAGCGGGAGGGAAAGCTTCATAATATCTGTAAGGAGTTTTTAAATATTGCAGGCAGCTACGGATTCGAAACAAAAGACGTAATAGCAAAATTACAAATGATGCAGGAAGAGCAATCTTAATTATCTTAATGGAGGTAATCATGTTTACTGATGTAGGGAAATCTATAATTGATAAAAAACACCAATTTCTTAAAGACACAATAAGAATTTTCAATCCGGTAGGAACTGCTGCTTTCATTATCTTGTATTTAACTGAGGTTTTATTATTCTATCTTGAAGTCTTTACATGGGATATTCACAATCGCCACACTATGGTTTACGCCTTTTTATGGATAGTAGCATCAGCTTTATTTGCGAGTTCCATTAAAACCGCCAAGCAATGGGAAAAAGCGGTGGTTTTGCGGTTTGGAAAATTCAATTCCTTGAGAGGACCGGGCTTTTTCATGATTTTTCCGATAATCGACAGAATTGAAAGATACATTGACCAAAGAGTAAGAGTGGACGATTTTCGTGCCGAACAAACCTTAACCAGGGATACTGTTCCGGTCAATGTAGATGCCGTAGCTTACTGGACTGTATGGGATGCCGAAAAAACAGCCCTGGAAGTGGAAAAATACACGGAAGCTGTTTCTTATGCTGCACAAACCGGGTTGAGAGATATCATTGGTAAACAGGAACTGGCGGACTTGATTCAAAACAGGGAAAAGATCGCGGCAGAATTGCAGCACACACTGGATGAGCAAACAAGTCCATGGGGCATTACATGTCACACAATCGGTATAAAAGACATAGTCATACCGGCAGCGCTGTCCGATGCCATGAGTAAACAGGCCCAGGCGGAGCGGGAGCGTCAGGCCAGAATCACATTAAGCACGGCAGAGACTGAAATAGCCGATAAGTTTGCCATGGCAAGCGAGAATTACTCCAATAATCCGGTAGCTCTCCAACTGCGGGGCATGAATATGCTGTTTGAAGGATTAAAGGAAAAAGGTTCATTAATAATTGTCCCAAGCTCGGCCCTGGAATCCATGAATCTGGGAGCTATTGGAGGGATAACCGCCCTTGCCGAAAATCAAAAGCAAAAAAACGCAATAGCCGAGAGTGATAAGGGTGATCATTAAATCCGGATTGTGTAGTAGATTAGGAGTAGATTATGGATTTTTGGACATTCATAGCCATCGTTGTGTTTAGTGTCATCTTAAGCAATGTTAGAAATAAAGTAGATATAGCTCTCCAGGTTAACAAGGTAAGAGAGGCTACAAAAAAAGAAATAGATGATCTGAATCAACGTGTAAATGAGCTCGAAAAGCGCCCTAAAAAAGGCATTGAAAAAAGACTTCAGGCCATTGAAACAATCGTTGTGGACGATGACTATCATTTAACCATGAAATTCAAAGAATTATTGAATGATGAGAACAACGAAAACAGGAATTTATACAATCTATAATGGAAGATTTGATTAAAAGATTGAGAGACTAAAATAGATGGATACTGGATACACAAAAAACAGATGCTGGATTCATTTAAAAAATCTGATACCGGATACTAGTCATTGGATGCTTGATAAAACAAAAAAAAGCATTGAAAATCAAGTATCAGTCCATTTCTTAAAACCTCTCTTTTCCATTGTCCTCATCACGATTATTGTTCTTATAAGTACACAAACCAGTGCCATTAAAATGGACTTTGAAGGTCAGCTCTCAGGCTGGTTGATCGAATCGGACATAAATGACCACTGGGAAAACAGTACAGGTATTCGTTATATCCCCGACCTTGATATCTCTCATAGTTTTGATAATGAAACAGCAATTGATTCGGAAATATCTGTTAACATGTATTCCTATGCAGGTTCTGGTCCTTATAAGGATAAGACCAATATAGACCTTTACAGGGCGGATATACGTTATACAACAACACGGACCGAGACACGCGCAGGATTGCAGAAGATTAATTTCGGACCTGCTTCTATTTTACGGCCCCTTAAATGGTTTGATGAACTGGACCCGACTGACCCACTTCAACTCACTGACGGGGTTTACTCCCTCAGGTTTTGCTATGTTGCCCAGGATAATTCCAATTTATGGGCGTGGGTTCTATATGGGAATGATGATCCCAAAGGTTATGAATTACTTCCCTCCACATCAAACGATATTGAGACTGGAGGGCGCATCCAGCACCCTGTATTTTCAGGTGATATGGCTTTTACTTTTCACACACGTAAAGTAAACGGATTCCAGTATAATATACCGGAATTCAGGGAGAACCGCTTTGCACTTGACGGCCGATGGGATGCAGGGATAGGTTTATGGTTTGAAAGTATGTTTCAAGAGCAGAAAACAGATTATCTATCATATAAGTGGACAAAGAGAATCAGCGTCGGTGCAGATTACACATTTGATATTGGAAGCGGCCTCTACCTTCTTACGGAACACATGGCAACTGCGGTATCTGAAAAGATGCTTAAGTGGCAGAATGATTATCACTTTTCAGCATTTCAAATAAGTTACTCACCAAGTATCATAGACAGCATATCAGCCATTGGATACTATTCATGGGAGCAGGACAAATTCAGCCAGCACATTAGCTGGATGCGGACTTACGATAATTTCATATTCAACATCAGTCTGTTTAACTATCCTGAAACATATTTGGATCTTAGCGGACAGACTCAAAATACTATAATAGGTGGACGAGGGATACAGATTATGGTGATTTATAATCATTAGGAGCAATATATGGAAAATAATACACTCATTAGGACAAGAAACCTCAAAAAATACTTCCCCATGGGTGAAAGCAAATTCACTGCCCTTGATGATATCAGTATTACAATCGGAAAAGGCGAGTTCACAGGACTTGTAGGCCCAAGCGGTTCAGGAAAAACCACCCTTCTCAATATTATAGGAACCCTGGATATTCCTTCAGAGGGAGAAGCTATCGTGCTTGGACGATCGGTTGGAGAGCTTAGTCACAAAGAAGCGGCGAGATTACGAAATGAACATTATGGATTCATTTTCCAGACATATAATCTTCTTCCCGTTTATACGGTTTATGAAAATGTTGAATTTCCTCTATTGCTTTTAAAGATGCCTTTAGATGAGCGAAAAAAGGCGGTTATTGCAGCGCTTGAATGGGTAGGTCTCTTGGATAAGATAGAATCAAAACCGGCACTGCTTTCGGGCGGTGAGTGCCAGAGGGTGGCGATTGCAAGGGCCATGGTTAAGAAGCCCAAGATCGTTATAGCGGATGAACCGACAGCGAACCTTGATGCTAAAAACTCTCACAATATACTCAAGACTATGGAAAATCTTAACAAAGAACTGGATACGTCCTTTATATTCGCCACCCATGATGAAAAGGTCATCAGGTATCTCCGCCGTATTATAACCCTTGAAGACGGCAAAGTGGCTGATGACAGAACAGTAGCAAAATAAGGAGGTACT
>JASFHE010000101.1:0-13623 GCA_050123415.1 Desulfobacteraceae bacterium
TGCAGCAAGGGAAAAACAGAGAATGCTTGTACAGCGTCATATCCATGCGACCAGAAAGAGAAGGGCTCAGGAGGAGATCAGACGCGCAGAAAGCAGTGATGCCATTTATCGTTTTGATGACCTTGAAAACAGGATCGAACGCATGGAAGCGGAAGCGGATCTCGTAAATTACGGGAAAAAGGGAACACTGGAGGCTGAATTCGAGCAGCTTGGTATGGATGACGAGATAGAAAAAGAGTTAAACGCTCTCAAGAATGCTGATAAACCAAAGGAAGATAATGAATAAAAAGATGATTATTTTTTAAGTTTGTTGTAATCTATCAGGTAAAAATTGTTTTAATAGCTGGTTGATAGTCCCAAAAATTAGAGGAGATAATAAAAGTGTACGGCGGTCCCCCATTAGGATTTTTTGCAATTGTTTTTGGTTTTGTCATTGTGATGGTGATAATAAAGACTATCGGCAATGTTCTTAAAGAAAAAGCTAAGGCGCAGACCTATAATAAAAAGGATGATGAGTATATTGATTATGATCTTCGGCTGAAAAAACTGGAAGAGCGGATAGCAAATCTTGAGACAATTGTGCTGGAGCAGGAACGATATAACAAATTCTCAGCCTTATAGTAGAGTTTGTTAGAGCAGTAATCAGAGGAGAAGACAAAAAAAATGGAAGGCCCCTTTATAGTAATGATTGTTTTTGGCAGCATTGTGCTTGTCCTGGCTATTATCGCGAGTACGATCCTAATGGGTTTAAAGATACTAAAAGGGGGAGTTTCTCAGAAAGATCAGAAGAACCAGTCGGATGAAGCCAGAATAATTCAGGAGATTTACCAGGGGCTGGCAAGAATGGAAGAGCGTGTTGAATCCCTTGAAACAATTTTGCTGGAAAGAGAAAGAGCAAGAAAGGAACAAAGGAAATGAGAGGATATAACAGATACAGGCGTCATCGGGACAGGGGCGCGAGGTTCATGAAACAGCATTTCTCAAAGGATCGTTTTGAGGGGATATTCCACGGAGGATTGTACCGTTCACGCAATGGTATGATACTGGGAGTATGCCGCGGTATTGCAGATTATTTTGATCTTTCAGTTTTCTGGATTCGTTTTTTTACGGTTGTACTCTTTTTTGTAACCGGATTTTGGCCTACCGGTGTGCTTTACTTTGTTGCTGCCTTCATATTGAAACCCAAGCCGGTTGTGCCGCTTGAAAATACGGATGAGCAGGAGTTTTACGACAGTTATCTGCGATCAAAGGAGATGGCCACGGATCGCATAAAGCGCCGCTACGGGAACCTGGAACGGCGCATACAGAGGCTTGAGCACTCTGTTACAACACCCGAATTTGACTGGGAGAACAGGCTGAACGGGCACCCGTAAAAAATTATTCTGATCCAGTATAATATCTATGTTGACGAGTAATCTCAGAAAGAATAATTCCGGTTGCCACAGACACATTCAACGCATCGATACTCCCGTTTGAAGGTATCTTTAATATCTGATGACATCTTTTAAGTATGGACGGGCTTACTCCCTTTTCCTCATTTCCAAGGACAAGAAGGATGTTCCCCCTCCAGTCGAATTCGTAGATGGTTTCTTTAACGGTTCCGGATGTCCCTATAATCCAGAACCCTGCTTCGTTAAGCGTGTCAATTGCTCTGCCAAGGTTGACCACGAGGGAAACCGGTACATGGGCATACCCTCCTGACGACATTTTTATCACTCCACCCGATACCTTTGCAGAACGGTCCTTTGGCAGTATGATGCCATGCACACCAAAAAAGGCGGCTGTTCTGAGTATTGCCCCGAGATTGCCTTCATCTGTAATATGATCAACAGCAATAAAGAGTGTTCTTCCCTTCGTTTTGCCGGAGGAATTAACCAGGGTGTTGAAGTCAGTGTATTCGAAGCTTTCAATAAGCGCTGCTATCCCCTGGTGATTTGTTCCCGGCAGGACACTGTCCAGGACAGAGCTGTCTTTTTCAAAGATCGGGATACGCTGCTTCTGCGCAAGGCCGATAATTTCTTTTATCCTTGCGGATGTCTTGCCCCGGGCCATCCATAGCTCAAGTATGCTGCCTCTATTATTGCCAATACATTCTTTTACGCTATGAATGCCGGGTATGAACTGAATTTTGTTTTTTGATGCCATGGGTTTATCATGGGACATTATTTATATGCCTAGCCTTGTTTCAACCTCGGTCAGTATCCTTTTATTTGAACACCTGTCTGCCAGGATTATAGATTCAATGTCCTTTGTGGCCTTTTCAAGATCATCATTAATAATCAGGTAGTCATACCACCTGCAGTTTGTAAGCTCCTTTGTCGCCTCGCCTATTCTCTTTTCTATTGCACCTGCATTGTCAGTTGCCCTTGACCTGAGACGTTCTTCCAGGATCTTTCTTGAAGGAGGCAGGATGAAAATCAGCATGCAGTCATTTATTTTTTCTTTGATATTTCTCGCTCCCTGTATATCAATATCCAGGATGATATCGAGTCCGGAATTCAGTTTTTCTTCCAGTTTGCCATATGAGGTTCCGTAATAGTCATCATAAACTAACGCCCATTCAACAAAGGCATTTTTATCAATCATCTCCCTGAAGACAGGCTTGTCGACGAAAAAATATTCAACTCCGTTTTGTTCACTGGATCGCGGACTCCTGGTAGTATGGGAAACAGAGTATCCCATATTATCCACTCTTTCCCTTATACCTTTAATCAGTGTCGATTTCCCTGCTCCCGAAGGTCCTGAGATGACGAATATTTTCCCTTTCATACTTCCTCTTCCGGTTCCAGTTCTTCCTTGCTCAGTACAAGGTCAGGACTGAATCTCTGGGCTATTGTTTCTGACTGGATCGCTGACAGAATAACATGATTGCTGTCAGTAATTATCACGGATCTTGTTTTTCTGCCCTGGGTGGCATCTATCAGTCGCCTGTCTTCCCTGGCTTCATCTCTCAATCTTTTTATGGGTGCGGCATTTGGTGAAATAATAGCAACGACCCTTCTGGAAACAACGGAATTTCCAAATCCGACATTGACCAGTTTCTGACTCATTAATCTGTCCTCCTTTATTCTATATTCTGTATCTGTTCCCTGATCTTTTCAAGCTCAGCTTTAACTTCAACCGCGCTGGCTGAAATGGAAGAATCGGAGGCCTTGGAACTTATGGTATTTATTTCCCTGTTCAATTCCTGGACTAAAAAATCCAGTCTCCTTCCAATTGAATCGTCCATTTTCATATAATTATGAAACTGTTCCAGATGGCTTCCTGCCCTGACAATTTCTTCGGTTATATCGCACCTTCCTGCGAACAGGGCTATTTCCTGGGCGAGCCTGGATTCATCCACTTCCAGGTCTTCAGAGATTGCATCAATCCTGTTTTTTAATTTTTCCCTGTATTCCGTGACAACCGTTGGAGACCTTTCTTCTATCATATCAAAATAATTTTTAATAAGATCGAGTCTCTTCTCAAGATCGGCACCTAAGGCTTTCCCCTCCTGTATCCTCATTGTGTCAAGAGAGTCAAGCGTCTGTTCAAGCAGCTTTTCAATAGCTGTTTTTGATTCTTCAGGATCAAGCTCCTGTGGTGTAGATATTACAGCATCTCTGAGCTGAAGAAAAAACTCGGGTTTCAGTTTTTCATCAGTTCCGGACTCGCTGTTCATATCTTCGTATATCTTCCGATAAGCATTCAACAGGGGGCGGTTTAGTTCAAGGTTATAGGTAGTATCCTCATTACTTGTTAATTGAATGGATACTTCAATTCTGCCCCTTTTTACACGTGCGGATATCTCTGACCTGATAAGGTCTTCAAACTCCTGCAGGGCGGAGGGCAGGCGCAGAATGATGTCCCTGTAACGATTGTTCAATGTCTTTATTTCGGCGGTCAGGGTGTTTTTTCCCATTTCATATTCACCGCGGCCGTAAGCTGTCATGCTTTTCAATATATTTCTCCTTCTACCTTTCTTAGCTGGTTCTTGTATTTTTCACGTTCATTATTAAAGAATTCGATTGATTCCTCATCCGAGTAATCCGGATAAGACCATTCAAGAGGTTTAAAGGTCCCCCTGTTAAATACCAGTGTCAGATCAGCATAAATGCCGTGGGACAGGTATATTCTGTGTGTATAATTTTTGCCTGTAGCCAGTACAAGGCGTTCAAGACAGATATAGCCAGGGTCTATATTTATCCTGCGTTTGCCTTTACTGGAATAGTTTGCCTCAATCTTATTTGTGCTCAGCTTTTTATCTACCAGTTTTTCAGGAGGGATTAATTCTTTAAATGTTATGAAGCGGCGGTATAACGGCCATCCCATTTCCTTTTCATAATATCTTGTACGCTCAAACATCAGCCATTGTGTAATTGCCTCAGGCGGACCAAAGAGATTTATCAGTTCTTCAATCGCAATATCTATCAGCTCTTTTTCACTTGAAAAGAGGCTGGAGATCAATCTTACCTTATCAGATTCTTTTGGTGTGCTCATTTTATTCCGGCAGTACTTTCTTCCTGTTTTTTATTGCAGCTTTAAGCGTCTTTGCAGTTACTGCCGAGGTCCCGACTTCTCCAACAGCGATACCTGCTGCGAAGTTGGAGACAACTGCTGCAGATTCTCTGTCCATGCCGGAAGAAAGCCCCAGAGACAGGGTGCTGATAACAGTATCTCCGGCACCTGATACATCAAATACTTTTCGTGCGACTGTAGGAATATGGCAGGGATCTTTACCTGATTCAAAGAGTGTCATCCCGTCCTTTCCCTGAGTTATCAGGACGGACATACATCTTAATTTATTAAGGATGTCTCCTCCGGCTTGAATCAGTGAATCCTCGTCAGTAATGGGAAACCCGCAAAATGTTCCTGCTTCATGGTGATTGGGTGTTATGATATCTACCCCCTTGTAGTACTTGAAATTTTCCGTTTTTGGGTCAACTATAATTATAATTTCCGTTCCAGAAACAAGTTTTTCAATTGCTTTTATCAGGTGAGACGAGATAACTCCTTTGCCATAATCGGAGATAATAATAGCATCTATCTCATCAAGATTCTTTTCAACTTTTTTTAACAGTTGTCGCATTATCGAAGGATCAATCGGGGTTTTTGTTTCACGATCGAACCTGACAACCTGCTGGTTTCGAGCTATCACCCTTGTTTTTATGCTTGTAGGCCTTGAGGTATCAACAATAATTCCATTGGCATTAATCCCAAGCTTCCTGATTTTTTCGATCAGATAGCTGCCGCAGTCGTCATCTCCTACAACTCCGCAAATAATGGCTTTGCCGCCAAGGGAATTAATATTATTACATACATTCGTTGCGCCTCCAAGATTTCTGGTCTCTTCGATAACATCTACAACAGGTACCGGTGCTTCGGGTGATATGCGTACAACATCTCCCCAGACAAATTCATCGAGTATGATATCGCCAATTACCAGAATCCTGCTCCTGGAGAACCTGTTTATTGATTCAATCAATTCCTTGCCGGAGTATCCGCCGTTTATGTCCCGTATCATTTTCTCATCTTGTGTTTATTGTAATTATCTAATATTATTCAAAAATAATGTTTGGGATAAACTACCATCATGTTAAATCCTTGTCCATATAAATTCTTAAGAAATCAGGGTGTATTTGTGATATATGCTCATTTTCAAGGATATTGACATAGTAATAAACCTGATTTAATAACTATTGCTATAACAATCAAATTTAAAAGGAGTCCCTTTCATTGAAAATAATAATAGTCGGTGCGGGTGAAGTCGGTTTTCATTGTGCGCAGAAACTGTCTGAAGAAGGGCAGGATGTTGTCCTGATTGATAAAGATCCTGGCCAGATAAAGCGGATAACAGATAATCTGGATGTACAGGCTATTACCGGTTCCGGTACCAGCCCGGAAACACTCAAGTCGGCAGGCATAGTTGGTGCTGACATGCTTGTTGCCGCTACTGACAGTGATGAGGCAAACCTGATCGCATGCCTTCTGGCAAAGAACCTTAATCGTTATATACTGAAGGTCGCCAGGGTACGAAACAGAGAATATCTCGAAGAAAAGGAACTGTTCGGTGAAAGCCTTTTAGGTGTTGATCAGATAATTAATCCCGAATCAGCCATGGTTGAGACCATACGAAATCTTATGATGGTGCCGGGTGCTTCCGATGTTATCGATTTTGTGGGAGGCAGGATCAAGTTAATAGGCTTTTCCATTACAAAGGGATCATCTCTGGACGGACGACAATTAAGTACATTCAGTGATTTTAATGGCAACCTTCTTATTGGTGCCATAATAAGGGATGAAAAGGTCCTGATTCCCCATGGCAATGATACTATTCAGGCCGGTGATCTGATTTACCTGGTGATCAGGTCGGATGAGATAAACAAGGTCTTCGGTTTTCTCGGAATTAATGACAAGGCTGCCAGGAATGTTATTATAACCGGCGGGGGTGAGACCGGGGCGGCGCTGGGGGAGGCCCTGGACGATACAAAGCTTCATACAAAAATAATCGAAAAAGACAGCCAGAGATGCACATCCCTTGCCGAGAAACTTGGAAAGGCGGTCGTAATTAATGGTGACGGAACCGACAAAGACCTTCTCCTTGAAGAAAATATAGGCGGAATGGATTTTATGGTAGCCCTTACAGGTGATGAAGAGAATAATGTGCTTATGTCTCTTCTTGGCAAGGAACTGGGTGTTAAGAAGATAATTACGAGAATCAGTAAATTAAGCTATATCCCTCTCGTTTCGGCAATAGGTATTGATACGGTTGTTAGCCCAAGATTGTCGGCTGTCAGGGCCATTCTCCAGTACATCAGGAGGGGTAAGGTAATATCGGTAGCTCCGCTTAAAGGAGAACATGCAGAAGCAATTGAAGTGGAAGCCCTCGAGACCTCTGATATAGTTGATAAACCCATCTCCCGGATTAAGTTCCCCAAGGGCTCTCTGGTCGGGGCAGTAGTCAGAGGGGATGATGTAATAATAGCTACCGGAAATACAGTAATAAAAAGCAAGGACAGGCTTATCTTTTTTGTCTTGAGGGATGTTATTCCCAAACTGGAAAAACTCCTCACTGTCAAACTGGACTATTTCTAATGAATCCCAACACTGTCATCAGATTTACCGGTATCCTTGTCATGTTCCTGGGCCTCTCAATGGGCCTGCCCCTTGGAGTGTCATTCCTTAATGCGGACGGAAGCACGTCGGCCCTTGCCTGGTCAGTGATTCTCACTATCGGCATCGGTTTATTAATGTTTCTGTTTACAAAAAGAAACAGGGGTGTGCATCTGAGCCATAGAGACGGAGTTGCTATTGTAACCTTTGGCTGGATAGCAGCAGGGCTGGCCGGTGCAATTCCCTTTTTAATTTCCGGTGCAATCCCTGACTTTACAAACGCCTATTTTGAAGCAATATCAGGTTTTACCACAACAGGAGCTACTGTATTAACAAATATTGAAGAGGTCCCCGCGGGGATACTTTTATGGCGAAGCCTTACACAGTGGCTGGGAGGGATGGGTATAATTGTTTTATCCATAGCTATCCTGCCCTTTCTTGGAGTTGGCGGAATGCAGTTGTACAGGGCGGAGATACCCAGCCCGGTTGTTGACAAGTTAAAACCAAGGATATCTGACACATCAAAAACACTCTGGAAAGTCTACCTTATAATTACCGCACTGGAGGTATTATTTCTTTATCTGGGCGGCATGCCTCTTTATGATTCTGTTAACCATGCTTTCTGTACGATGCCCACAGGCGGATTTTCACCAAAAAATGCAAGTATCGCCTTTTATAATAATGCCTATTTTGACGCGGTAATTATTGTTTTTATGATCCTCGCAGGTATTAATTTTTCACTCCATTTCAGAGTAATAAATGACGGTCCACGTGTTTTCTGGAAGGACCCTGAGTGCCGTGTTTTTTTAATTTTGTTTTTCGTGATTACAACGATTGTCACCTTTGATATCTATGGCCCTGTTTATGATACTGTATCGAGCGCCTTCCGGTATGCCTCTTTTCAGGTAAGTTCTATTATTACGACAACAGGGTTTGCAACAGCAGATTTTGAGCTGTGGCCCACGGTTTCGTGTGCTATTCTACTGATATGCATGTTTTTAGGCGGCATGGCCGGTTCCACCGGCGGTGGCTTAAAGACCATGCGAGTGATGCTGCTTGTAAAGCATGGCTATCAGGAGGTGTTCAGGATTGTGCATCCTCATGCGGTCACAACAATAAAGCTTGGCGGCAGACCTGTACCGCAGGAGATACTTAACAGCATCTGGGGATTTTTTACACTCTATCTTTTACTTTTTGTAGCAGCTTCCATATCAATGGCATTACTTGGCCTGGATATGATTTCCTCCTTCTCTTCTGTTGCGGCGTGTATTTTTAATGTAGGTCCGGGGCTGGGAATAGTCGGTCCTGTTGATAACTACATGGGCATACCCATGCCGGGCAAATGGATTTTAATTTTTTGCATGCTGCTTGGAAGGCTTGAGATTTATACAGTGCTTGTGTTGTTGACTCCCGAATACTGGAGAAAATAAACAGGTTGTTGCAGTTACCTGTTAAGGAACTGGATAGAGTTTTTACCTTTTTACCTCCGGTTTCCTAAACATAAAAATGTGCATCATGCACATTTAATTGTGCATTCCCTTTATTTTTTTTGAGTTTTTAAGACCCCAGAACTTATTACCGTAAATTCGACGCAGACAAGATCCCTGCCATCAGGGGTTTTCATGGTTATATCTGTAGATGACCAGTAATCAGAAGATTCTGGCATAATATTTGTAATAGCATTTCCCACAACCTACCTTGCCAATGCTTTAAAACACACGTAATACCAAAGCTTTTCAGAATATTCATGATTTGCCAGTCCTGCACCGGGCTGAAAACCGCTTATTTAAAAATGAAAGGTGACTAAATGTGCAAAGTACAATCTGTAAAACTATCGGACATAGTACTGGACAAAAGTATTTATCCCAGAAACAACATCGATCACAAAAGGGTTGCAATGTTTGAAGAAAACATGAGGGACGGTTTTGAGTTTAGCCCCATTCACCTGCAGGAGCATCCGAATGAACCGGGCAAATACCGCATCCTGGACGGTGCGCATCGTTTCCAGGCTTATAAGGGTATTGGAGAAAAAGAGGCCAAAGCAGAAATAATAAAGCTCAATGGAACATATCCTCTGTTGTATGCTGCAAAACAGGCTATAGGGCCGAGGCAGCTTAATGATGAAGAGACAAGGGATGCTGCAAGAAGGGCATATCAGGACGATCCTAAGCTGATCTCAGCGGTAATCGGTAAAGCGTTCGGTCGTTCAAGGCAGGCTGTAGATAATTATATAGCTGATCTTCGGGCTTCCATACAGTTTCAAATGGACCTTGCTATTTTTCATATGAACAGTTTAGGTATTCCGCAGGATAGAATTTCAAGCAGATTAAATGTTCCTCAGAAAACAATTTCAGACCATTCAGCGAAAATGCCAATGTTGGCAAATCCGCTGAATAACGATTTAAAAAAAGGTTTTACAGTCTCGCAGGTTGCTGAAAAGCACGGCTGGCCTGAGTCTCTGGTTTGGGCATTAAAATTGAAAGGAAAAAGTGACTCCGCTAAATACCGCGAGTTACAGTGGGGGCTCAGGACCTGGGATAACTGGTTCTGGACTGATTGTGATAAAAGATTCGGTGATGATTGGCCCGGAAGAATTCCGGCACAGCTCATTGCGCACCTCCTTTTTTACTTCTCCGATCAGAATGATCTTATTTTTGACCCAATGGCCGGAGGTGGTGTGGTAGCCGATACATGCCTTGCATTCAAACGGCGCTGCTGGAGCTTTGATATGGTGGATAGGCCGGATGAAAGACCGGAAATAGAAAACCATTTTTGGGACATCAATAACCTCAAATGGCCGGTAAATGGCAAGACAAAGCCTGACCTGATAATCTTTGATCCTCCCTATTTCAGCAAGAAGGCAAAGGAGTATGAAAAAGAGAGCATATCGAATCTCTCAAAAAAGGATTACCTGAATTTTCTGGAAATGTTCTTCAGGTTAGCCAATGAGAACAGTAAAAAAGAAACAAGGCTTGCGATGATAAATGCAGACTGGAGAGATTTTCAAAACACTCCCGCAATGGAAGAAGTGAGGAAGAATTCTATTCTTATTAACGACTATCTTAACGTCATGGCTAAATCAGGCTGGGAGGAAATCCACATCATGTGGGCGCCCATGTCATCGGAAAGATTTCATGCCGGAGTGGTTTCGGCAATGCAGAAAAAGAAGATACTGGGGGTTACAAATCGTTACGTTATTGTAGCTAAAAAGCAAGGCTGAGAGACAGATTCAATATTCAATATTTAAAAATCAATATTAAAAAAGGCTTAAGGAGGTATATATGGCACCAATTGAGAAGTTTGAAGATATGGATGTGTGGCAGCATGCAAGAGTTATGGCTAAATCAATTTATAGTATTTCTGGAGAAGGTAACTTTTTCAAGGATTATGGCTTAAAAGACCAGATTCAAAGAGCGGCTGTATCGGTAATGTCTAACATTGCCGAAGGATTTGAAAGAGGGTCGAATAAAGAATTTATACAATTTCTTTTCATAGCAAAGGGATCTGCCGGTGAAATTCGTTCTCAACTGTATGTAGCCTTTGACTTGGGTTACATTCCGGAAAATAAGTTTAAAAAGCTAAATACCGAAGTCCTCGTTATATCACAACAACTATCTGGTTTTATAAAATACCTGAAAGAATCAAAAATGACTGGACCGAAAAGATAATCTTGAATTTTGAATCTTGATTGTTGAATTAGCAACCCTAACAGCCTTCAGGCTAATATTGATTACTGGAACCCACCAGATATATGTTCCGGTTGAGATCCAGAAAATGCTGAAGGATTCGGGGAAAATTCGTATACAGATATTGGGGGGATAAATGAATTCAGGCTGAGGCATTTTAGCCTGTAGGCTGTGAGATCTTCTGCGTTTACTTCAGCCTTCAGTCCAAACAGCTTCAGCCTATTTTTCCCCTTGCTTTTTCCGTCCATAAGGCTTAAAAAACGATTATATTAATCCCGATATAATTATTTTTTGCATTTAATGTCTTTTCGTAGTTAAGTCTTTCTTAACAACCAACCATCTAAACTGAAGTATTTACAGCTTTTACAGGAGTTATATGTTTGATAGTGAACGTAATCTGACGCAAGTGTTCAATACTGCATTGGAAGATGAACATTCTCCCTTTGTACTTGAATGCAAGGCTGAGGAATTTAATTATATAGAAGGTCGTACTGACGTTATCATAAGTGACCGAAACGGTTTTTTAATCGCATTTGAAATGAAACTGGAGAAATGGAAACAGGCATTGTACCAGGCATACAGAAATTCAAGTTTTGCACATTATTCATATGTAGTTGTTCCTTCAAAAACTGCATTAAGGGCTGCAAAGCAGACACATGAATTTATCAGGCGCGGCGTTGGTTTAATTTCCGTGGATGAATCAGGAATTAATATTGAGATAGAGGCTAAATGTGTAGAGCCTTTACGTCCCTGGCTAACGAAGTCAGCCATCGACTATATATACGGAGGTGATTCATGCGGGAGGAGGGACGTTTTGCAGACATAGCGTTAGGAAGCAGTCTGCTATTTTTAATGTAGGAGAAGGCCAATAAAATTTAAAATCAATTCGGAAAGCATCGAGTCTGGTAGTCATATATTATAAGAATGAGGGCAAATGAAAAATAGTATTGCAATATGGACTGAGAACCCACCTGCCGCATCCGATTTGCATATTAATTACTGGATACTTAAAAGAGCTCCGCTATTCCGGGACCATTTTCTTGATTTCGGTTTAAAGTTACTTGATTGTGATGGTGGATCAGTAAATATTTACATCCCTATAAAATTCAAAGAAAATAATCTTTTAGAGATCGGAAGCGAATTATGTAGGAGAGATCTGGCGAATGCTCTGTTTAATGAAAATTGTGAAATCATCTCCAATGAAGGTAAAAGGTTTGATATAAAACTGCCAAAAGAGCGACTGACTGTATTTATCTTTGATAAAGAAAATGACGTCAGAATAGAGCAACGCTACGATGGTACATTATTTACCATTTCAATTCCCAAGGAAAAGAAGAATTGGTATATAAGGTTCCGAATAAAAAATACACATTCAGATATAGTGTCAAATTTACTCAAACCTCATACCTTGAAAACAATCCGGACCTCTTTTTCTCAAAAGCATACCCCCGGAGGTTCTTTTTATCAAAGTGTCAGAAGTAGTGTCGAAGCGGTAGATTTCCGAGTCAATAATAAACGTGACCTTAATTTATCTTTATTAGATGAGTATCAAAACAAATTCATAAGACTTCGTAAACTCCATTTTTTCCTTATATACGATAATGATGAGGAATTCATATTCTCGTCAATAAAGCCAACAAAGGTAAGGCTTCTCGAAAATAAAATTTGGCGTAACTATTTAAAAGGGTTATCCGGAGCTGACAGGAAATATTGTGCGACTCATTGGTCCTGTTCTCCTCTATCTGACGAGGGATGGGAAATTTTTATTAAAATAAAATATGCCAGTGCAAACATTTTAACCATAACATGGTATATGATTCTTATTATTCTTATTGCCATTGCAGTTAATGTATTTTCTGCTTTTCTTTATGATAAGCTGAATGATTCAGGATTTTTCGATGGTCCTACACAAGTTGAGGATGGGAACATAAAGAAATGAAAATATTACTGGATACAAATATAATAATTCACAGAGAGGCATCATCAGTTGTTCATGATGAAGTAGGCGTGCTGTTTAGATGGATTGACAATCTTAATTATAAGAAATATGTGCACCCCATTACTGTCGATGAACTAAGTCAATATCGAGATCCTAAAACAAGGAAAACAATTAAAGTAAAATTAGAAAACTACAATGTACTAAAAACGACTGCGCCTATAGCCAAGGAAGTTCAGGCCCTTTCAGATGATGTAGATAAATCTCAAAATAATATTAATGATACAGCAATACTCAATGAGCTTTTCAGTAATCGGGTTGACATAATAATCACAGAAGATAAGAACCTGAGGCATAAAGCGTCCTTCCTGGGTATTTCTGAAAAAGTATTCACGATAGATGCGTTTCTGGAAAAAGTAATAGCTGAAAATCCCGACTTTACAGATTACAATATCTTGTCTGTAAAAAAAGAGCATTTCGGTAACATAGATATAAACCAACCTTTTTTTGCCTCATTAAAAACAAATTATCAGGAATTCGTGGATTGGTTTAATAAGAAAGCTGATGAAACAGCTTATGCCTGCTATTCCGACAATAATTTAATGGCTTTTTTATATTTAAAAGTCGAAAACGAAAGAGAAAGCTATACTGATATTGAACCCACTCTTCCTCCTAAAAAAAGGTTAAAGATTGGTACTATGAAAGTTACACTAAATGGTTTTCGCTTAGGGGAAAGGTTCTTAAAGATAGTTTTTGATAATGCGCTACGATTCAAAGTTGATGAGATTTATGTAACGCTGTTTAGTAACAGTATAGAGCAGGAAAGGTTAATAAATTTATTAGAGGAGTTTGGCTTTTATTTCCATGGGTATAAAACGAATCATAATGGGAGAGAATCTGTATATATTA
>JASFHE010000102.1:0-13536 GCA_050123415.1 Desulfobacteraceae bacterium
GTTAAGTGTTGGTTCGCTGATTATGTCCCTGAGCAGGTCTGCCTTTTTTCTGTAAAGGTCACTCCCATGGACCTGTTTAAAATATTTATCTATTTCAAAATATTTGAGGACGCTCTCTGCGATGTCCTGTCTTTTAGCCGTTGCGACAAAGAGGATATCGCCCCGGGCGGTAAGCATTTCCAGGACATCTCTTATCCCTTTGTAAAGCTCATTTTCCTTGTAGCCTATTGAAAAGTATCTCTCCCTGAACATTCTTACGCCCTCTATAAGAAACGCCTCATCCTTTTTACCTGTGAGTTTTTCAATAATGATGTTAAGAGGAGGTCCTATATATTGCAGCAGTTCCTCCTTTGGCAGTTCATTAAATCCCAGTTTGGGGAGAGCATAATTAATGGACCTCACAATTCCTTCGGCAGAATCACTCAGCGTACCGTCCAGATCAAATATCACCGTGTTCATTTTATTATTTCTCTTTCCATCCGAATTCAGAATATATCTCCCTTTTCAGATACTGTTTTATAGCATTACGTACATAGGGGATTATGTTATCAGGCAAAGAATCAACGGGAAACCAGCTCAGGTCGCCGCATTTATCCGGTTCCATGTTTTCAGGTGTCCCTTCCCATTTTGTTGTTGTAAAAAAGAATGATACCCTTTCATCAAATTGTATCCTGTGGATTATGTGGGCCAGGACAAGGTCTTCAGGATTGATTTTTATCCCCGCCTCTTCCATGGCCTCCCTTGCTATTGCCTGCCTGGCTGTTTCATTGCCGTCAAGGTGCCCTGCCACAACACTGTATTTTTCATCTTCATAGCCCGTATTCTTCCTTAACAACAGCAACGTTTTGTTTTGCTGAAACAGAAGAAGATGCGCTTCAGGTATTAGTTTGAATCTTTCTTGTGGCATGAAATCTCCCGGGAGGCTGTATATCCTACAGACTCTTTTTATACTCCTCAACCCATTCAAGGTTTTCTTTTATCATGTCCGGTATAGGCAGTGAGTAAGGACACCTTGTCATGCATTCACCGCATTCTGTACATTGAGCGGCTTTTTTCAGCAGTGACATGATCAACATGTTATTTAAGGCCTTTGGTCCCATTCTCTTTACAAAGGATTTAATGCCCATTACCATCTGGATATGTATATTCGCAGTGCATGGCAGGCAGTAGTCACAGCGGCGGCAGAATTTTTTATCATATTCTTTTCTGATTTCTTCCATTATGTTTTGTTCTTCATCAGTCAGTTCATAGCTTCCCTGAAAGATCTTCCAGTTCTGGTCAATAAGCCCTCTGTCTTCAACGCCTGCAAGAACAAGTACATCAGGGACAGACAGCACCCATTTAAGAGCAACTTCCGGGGCATCTATCACCCCTCCGGAGAATGGTTTCATTGCCAGGACACCAATATTCTTCTCTTTTGCCTTTGGTACAATCCTTTCCCTTGCCTCCGGTTCAAGAAAACTCAGACAGACCATAATGGTTTCAAAAAATCCGTCATCAATAATCTTTTCCAGGAGATCAAGGCTGTGGCTTGTGATGCCTACGTGGCCTATGAGACCCTGCTCTTTTGCCTTTTGTAAACCTTCGAGCGCGCCGCCCGGTCGGAGGACCCGATCGTATTCATCATTATTCATAACAGCATGACATTGATAGATATCAATATAGTCAACCTGGAGGTTTTTCATGCTTACCTCAATATCCCGCTGTATGCCGTCAGCAAAACGGTTTATTGACTTAGTTGCAAGCACTACTTTTTTATCTGTCCGCTTTAATGCTTTTCCTATGCAGCCTTCGCTTGTTGAATATATTCGTGACGAGTCAATAAAATCAATACCGGTCTCAATGGCGTGTAATACAGTATCCACGGCCCGGGCTTCATCCACACGTTGAATGGGTATGCCCCCGAAGCCAAGCCTGGTGACCTCCAGTCCCGTACTGCCAAGTATCATTTTTTTCATATCATTATCCTTTTTTGTTTCCGGTCAGTTAACTTTTTATACTCCTAGCTTCACTGATTCTTGTCGGGAGTTGTATTAGCAGAGACATGAGCAGCGGGATTTGACAAGGTATAACCCCATTATTTACTGTGTGGAGTTTCATTACTGCAATCCCTTCCAGAAATCCCTGTGTATGTCCAGTACCGGCTTGATTGCAAAATCCACTATGCTCTCATTGGCCCTTGTCAGCATATCCGGAATGCTGGTCTTTTTGATGTCTGCAAGTTCCTGAAGCACTGCCTTTACAGAATCCCGCTGACCGTCAATATGGTATCTTCCCTCAAGAGTAATGACCAGCTTACCCTCGCAGCATTCATCTGCAAGGTCCATCAACGTTCTTGTAAGGCCTGCAAATCCGTCCGGTGAAACATTCATGCTGCTTAAAGGATCCCTGAAATAGATATCAAAACCGGCAGAAACTAGAATAAGGTCC
This sequence comes from Desulfobacteraceae bacterium, assembly GCA_050123415.1. GTDB lineage: Bacteria > Desulfobacterota > DSM-4660 > Desulfatiglandales > HGW-15 > JAAZBV01. Next base: position 2,431 of record JASFHE010000102.1, read on the forward strand.
GGTTTAAACTCAAGCGCAACAGGTTTAAGCACCCTGTTATATATGGATACAAAATCACCGTCACCATATCCTGTCGGGAGGGGGACGTTAACTGTGTAACCTACGCCTTTACCCGATCCTACTTCACCGTAGGAACCGGTACCAGGATAATGGGGATACTGGTGTGTTGAAAAATAGAGTATGGATTCATCACTCTCAAATGAGTGCTGTGTACCGTCGCCATGATGCACATCCCAGTCCGCAATGAGCACACGATCAAGCTCAAGCTGCTCTCTGGCGTACATGGCGGCTATTGCCACATTATTGAAAAGACAAAAACCCATTGCCCTTGATTTTTCCGCGTGATGACCGGGAGGCCTTACAAGGGCAAATGCGTTATCCAGTTCACCGTCATTTACCAGCCTTACTGCCTCGCACAGCCCCCCTGCTGCCAGCAGGGCCGCCCTGCAGGACCCGGCGGATGCCTGGGTATCCGGATCAAGATATGTTGAATCAATTCCATCGGTCGCAACTATCTGATCAATATACCGGGACGTATGTATATAAAGCAGTTCGGTTTTTTCAGCCTCCCGGACAGGTACATTTATCAGGCTATCCTTCATGTTCTGATCCAGCATCCGGTATATTGCATCAAGGCGCTCCGGACATTCCGGATGCCCCTTACCCATATCATGTTCCATATATCTGTTATCTCGTACAATCCCGGTTTTTCTCATTTCAAACCTCCCATGTTATAAGCTAAAGGTTGAAACCGAAACTTGATTATCATAAAAGAATTTTGATACCATAACCGGCGCAAAACATTAATAAAAAAGGTTTATTTTTTTATATATTGCCCTTTTTGCGGCAAATCATTATAAAGGCGAATAATAATCAGGAACATAAATGAAAAAAAAGAAAAACACACAGAATGAAGAAATACTTGGCCAGATAGAGGAACTTGCCAGGAGTCTCGATATAGCCGTCAGATATGAAAAGATTCAAAAGGAAAGCGCTTTCTTCCCGGGAGGGTACTGCAAGGTAAAGGGTAAGGACCTGATAATAATAAATAAAATGGCTTCATTGGATGACAAGGTAGAAATAATTGCCCGGGCGCTCCTTTTATTTGATCTCAGCCAGATCTATGTGCTCCCGGCCGTCCGGGAGCTTATTGACAGTTTCGACAAGAGTTAATTTTTCTTCCCTCCCTTTTTTCTTTTTCGAAAACTGGTCCTTTTATAAAGTTCAAGGTATTTCGCAAGGGCAAGCTTCATATCCCTTCTCTCGCATATCTCCTGAATGCCCCTTATATCATGGTAATAGCCAAGATCATCATAAATATGTGACGAGATCTTATACAGGGCCTGGGACCTTACCAGGTTATCATCAACCTCGAAACCTCTTGATTTCATTACCCTTGGCCCGGTAAATATAACAAGGGCGCCCGGCTCGGCGATTGTTACATCACCCAGCGCGGCATAGCTCGCTATCGCACCGCCTGTAGATGGGTCTGCAAGTATTGAAATATAGGGAAGCCCGTGTCTTTTAAGCCGGTCTACCGACTCGATGGTTTTTACCATCTGCATGAGGGCCGATATTCCCTCGTAAAGCCTTGCACCTCCTGAGCAGCAGACGCTTACAAAGGGCATGTTTTCCTGAATCGCATAGTCCACGGCCCTCCTGAACTTTTCACCAAAGACAACACCCATTGACCCGCCGCTGAAATAGAATTCGCTTACTCCCATAACAACCGGGAAGTGATGTATCCTGGCACTGCCTACAACAAGTGACTCCTTGAATCTTGACCTTCCTTCCTGCCTTTGCAGAAAATCCACGTAATAATCGGTAATGGATTCCTTCTCGAGCAGCTGGTCCACGGTAAGGTTTCTATAGAGTTCATGAAAGGTGCCCGTATCTGCAAGGCAGTCTATCCACCCTTCGGCGCCAAGCGTATAGGTAAATCCGCATTTTGGGCATACGAGAAAATTCTTAAAAAAATCTTCCAGGGGTATCAGCTCGCCGCACCCTCCGCTGTTCTTGTCTTTTCCCGGAACGCCTCCGCATTCTATAAATTCCTGGTCCGTGTTTTCATACTGGTTTCCATAATCATCAAATAATTCGGTCATTCCGGAATGATTTACAATCTTGATACTCGGCGGGACCTTTTGAAACAGGTGCTTCAGTGGCTTTTCCACATATCGCTTTATGTCATAAAGTGTGCCGCCGCCCTTTGACAGGCCGAAGTTTTTTGCCTTTATCTGTCTTTTTTTCAGGAGTTTTTTGATCCTTGACTTTGAAAGATCCTTGATGGATCTGACAAGAAACTGTTTAACATTCTCGGCCATCTCTTCGATGCTTGTAACACTTTCGGGAGAAGGAACAATGCGGTCAATAACCCCCAGTTTTTTAAGTTCCTTTGCCATCGGTTTCAAAATAGTAAGGGCATCATTGATTCTTTCCGCGTCCCTGAACAGGATGGAAGCCGTACTTTCGGGCGGGGCTGTTGCATACAGGGCATCATCCATCTGGCCCCTTATATCAGTATACTGTATCGCAAGCGCGCCCCCGCTCCCTCCCTCGCCGATGACCAGGGATATTGTCCTTAAAGGGATTGTAAGAAATTCTCTGATAAGGTGAGATATAAAAAATGCCTGAAAATGCCTTGCTGACTCCATTGAAATATCAGCGCCATAGGTATCCACCATACAGAAAATATAGGTCTGTTCAGGATTGTTTGTACGCGCCTTTTTAAGTATGTTTAATATGAGCGAGTGGTCATCGGAGGTCAGCATGCCGTAATTGAGTTTGTTCAGATCCGACTGACTTTTAAGATCGGCAAGCCTGGGCTTCTGCTGGCCTATTACATAAAGGTTTTTTTCCATGAAGGAACAGGTCCCTGCCACCAGAGAGCCGTTACCGCTTTCTATTTTTTTAAATCCCGCAAAAAGCCTGTCGATAATATCAGAGCTCCTGGGACGCATGGGATGCCTGGTACGCTTCTTAAAAATATCTACAAGATCCATTTTTGCCATTGTGACCAGCCTTTCAATTCTTCAAAACAATATTTTTAATGACCACAGCCATTAATTTATACATTTATTTATCAAAACAGCATTATATGCTACCTTGTGCCCATCCAGAAACTATAGTTTTTGTTTGGTAGCTGTTAGCACTCAGCGTTCAGCTTTCAGCAAAAGGCTTTTAAAATAAAGATTTAGCTGACGGCTGATAGCTGACCGCTGAAAGCTCCATCCAGAAATTGTCACTTTCTGGATGGGCACTACCTAAAAAACGAAAAACAGGGTTTAGCATGCTTTTAAATCAGGATCAAGCCCCTGTGTTATTACTCAATATCAACCGGTTTATCAAGAGGTTATGGATTTTCTGCTTCAATTGCCGCATTGTCTTCTGTTGAACTCATATCATCTATTACTTCCGGCTCTGTTTTCTTCTTACTTTTTTTTGATGCATTGCTTAAGTTCTCCAGCAGCCTGATAGGAGTACGAACAGCTCTTTTTAATACACCCCACAGGCTCTTCAGATTTTCGCTCGGAACAAGATCCATATCAGGCTTGCTCCATGATCCTTCCACATCATAACCGACTGTAAAAATTGTTTCATTATCATCTGAAATAATGCGACCAACAAAAGGTATCTTGTTTATAATATAATCCAGAGAATTGAGGGGCTGAACAAGCAGTCTTATATTATGGGTTTGTTTATATAAATTTTCCTCACCTGAGCCGACAGCATTAAAAACAGGACTTTTAATTACAAATTCTTCGGTTTTTAAAATACCCTTTTCTATTAAACCGGTACCCTCGATTCTTTTAAAATAGAAACCTTCTTCTCTCATTTCAGGTGGCCGCTCACTGAATTTATCGGGAATATTCAACCCGTCCAGTATTTTAAGAAAAACCTTGGAGTTTTTGATTAATCCTTTTGTAATCAGCATGCTGTCTATCTTTCCTGAAAGATTTTTAAGTATCCCATCATCAGCATTGCCTTTAATATCTACCGATGATTTCAGCACGAGATTCCCCTTGATGTCCTTGCCACCAAACCCTGTATCCGAAATCAGTTTTTCAACCGATTGATTTATAAGATTTACTTTTCCGCTGATGTCGATTATTTTGGGGACCTTTCTCCCGATAGTGCCGCTAAAAGCAACATCTCCCCTTTCCAATTCTGCCTGCGCATTTTTTATCGTGAAGTTTTTATCTGAAATACCTATTTCGGCATTTAATCGATTAAACTCAAGTTTTTGCCAGATGCCTTTGGTTGAATTCAGTTTCAGATTGATATCATATTCATATGTCTTGAACAGTGTTTTTTTTCTGGAGGAAGTTTTATTCGCAGGCTTCTTTCCCTTTTTCATAATTATCTCTGTCAGGTTAATATAATCGGATGTTACCAGTAAATCGCCTTTTAAGGTGTCCCACCCGTGGAGAATTCCCTTCACGCGCAGAGGATGTTCTCCAAACTTCATATCGAGTTGATTGATGAATCCCTTTTTGCCCGAAAGGTCCAGGCGGAATGAACATCCGCTTACAGGTAACGGCAAAAATCCCGGGATAAAGGATATGTTGTTGCCGATAAGGTTTCCGTTTATCTGCATGCCTTTCATATCTTTTTTGGGAAACGCGAAATCCAGGCTGCCCTTCAGCCTGCCGAAAAGGACATTCTCTGTCTCTTTAAACTGAATCCCCAGATCTCCAAGCGACAGGTCCCCGCTGCTGATCATGAGGGCTTTTAATTTTTTGTCTGTCAGTCTGTATTCTCCTGATAAAAGCAGGCCGGAATTCCCCAGTTTGAACTGCGCACGGTTTATATCCAGCTTACCGCTGTCATGCTGCAGAAGATCAAATGACACACTGTTCCCCTTACCCCCGGCATGGAGAATAATCCCGTCCGACTCCATGACAAGCTTTTCCGTGTCAATGCTGCCGCTGTACCTGTTTGCATCTTCCTGCCTGTCGATGATAACCTCCAGGGGAAGGGACTCCCTGAATTTAGAGGGAAATTTATCGGATTTTGAACATCCCTTAACCAGTTGATTCATATCCGCATCGGCTGTAATCCCGGCATGTTTGAATATAATCCTGGTTCCTGTAAACTCCGTAATGCCTGTTACTCCGAACTGTGTATTTCCAAAGGAGCCCTGCCCTGAAAAAATATTATCGCTCTCTTCGGGAAAATGAAAATCGATTTGGGTGAACCTCAGCGGAAGCTCCAGATACCTTTTATGGAAAAGGGTGTCCCTGAATGAAAAATCTCCGCCAATGGTCCACGGGGCTTCCCAGCCCTTCCGGTAACCGATGGTAGCGCCTGTCGTGAGTCTCCCGTCCAGTTCGCTGTATTCTTCTATTCGCAGCCTGGCTTTTTCGGGCATCACGTTTAGATTACGAAGGCTCATCAATTCTCGGATATCAAAATCACCGTCTGCAAACACGGTGAACACCCGGGGCCCGCCTATCATTTTATCAACATCAAGTGATCCTTCCTTTATCTCTGAACTTCCGAATATTCCGCTAAGGCCGGAGATCTTCAGGTTTCCGTCCTGTATATCAACCGAGGCCGAAACCCCGGTAACCGGGATCTGAATACCCATGTTTGATACAATGAAGGACTTGCAGGTTAAAGACATGGCAAATATCGAATGGTTCCCCTCATCCTTTATATGTCTGAACTGGTCAATCGTTCCGTCCAGCATAAGTTTGTCCATCCTTACCTGTCCTTCTTCAAACATGGGAAAGAGTTTATCCCTGAGCCAGGGTTTTGTTATCTGAAACGGGAAATTTCTGCGAAAGGTTTCAATGGACATGAATTTACTCTTTGCGGTCAGCTTTAAATCGGGATTCTTGCGGTCGGTCAGGTCCAGATCCATGTCCATGTCAATATCAAGATCACGGTTTTTCATATTAAGTGAATCAATGCGCATGACCTGATCTTTCATTGAAGCATTAATAGTGCCATTCACCTCCGGTATATCGTAGGTCTTTGAACGGTCTTTATGGAAAAGAATGAAACCGGCGGATTTGAACTTAAGGAAGCCTCCAAGTCTAACGCCGTTTAAAGGATCGTTTGTAATATTAAGGTTGCTCTTTACATGTCCTTTTTTAAAATCTATTTTTTTATAAGAGGGAATCCAGGCAAGAGGTGTATTCCCGGTTATAAGCGAGGCGCTGAACACACTTTTCAGGATATCGTCAGGGTTTAAATCTATGGTACTTTCCAATGTGAACCCGGACTCTTCACCTTTGTATCTTATCTTTGCGCTGCCTGATATTTTATAGGTGTTTGAGGTCTCCTCAACATGCTCCAGTACTGCAGACAGGTTATTTACAGCAAAGCCGGAAGGCCCGGCAATAATAATTTCTCCGTCTTCGATATTAAAGCGGTTGATCCCGTCCCTGCATAAAATCGGCATCCTGAGCCTGCCCCCGTCCTTTTTATTCTTAAGGGACTTTATCTTCTCTTCAGGAATTTTTATTACAGGATGTTTAATGTCAACACTGACGGGTATTAATTCACCCGTCAAAAGGCGCAATTTACTGAAATTGACGGTTATACTCGATATAGTAAAATTGCAGCTTTTATCCTTCAGGCATGTTTCTACATCATGGATCACAACCCCTGAAGCGCCAAAGAAATCCAGCTCCATTTCACCGGTACTGGTCTCCAGGCCATAACCGATGCATACCTTTTTTAAGAGATACTGCTGTACACCCGGCTTGTGTATGAGCACGGTTGCCAATGTAAATAGGGATATTATCAGCAGGAAAAATATACCTGAAAGGATAATATATTTACTAATATTTTTGCTGAATTTCATGTGAATTGCTTAGTTCAGCAGGTATTATCAATGCTGCTCCATGAGTGAAAAATAATCCGTGCAGATTTTTCTATGATCAAAGGCCATATTGTCAGGTAAATCCCCGGATGTGAAAATCTTTGCTGTTAAAGCGTCATCCGCGGCCACGGGCATGTCATCTGCCTCGGCAATAAAAACAACCGATATCGTATGGTGCCTTGGGTCCCTGTCGGGATCCGAGTAGGCGCCAAGCTGGGATATGAGCCTGACATCCAGGGATGTTTCTTCTCTGGCCTCCCTTACGGCAGCGGTTTCAAGACTCTCTCCATAATCGACAAATCCTCCGGGAAGGGCCCAGCCGTATGGCGGATTTTTCCTCTCGATTAATACTATACCTCCATTGACCCGGATAATAATATCCACAGTAGGAAAGGGATTTCGATACCTCAGGACTGTCTCACCGCACGCTGGACATTTGAGCGAATCTTTCATTATGTTTATCCATATTAAAGGTTATACTGTGAAATCAACCTCGACAGATAGGTCCTCTGGATGTCCATGATCTTGGCAGCCTTGCTCCTGTTTCCGCCTGTGTGTTCAAGATTTACTTTTACAAACTCCTTTTTGAATCTATCGAGGGCATCTTTAAGGGTTAGACCAACTTCCATACCCGGTTGTTCCACTTCGAGTGTGCCGATGGGCAGATCTTCAGGCATAATCTCCTGTTTGTTTCCCATTACCACAGCGCGTTCCATGGCGTTCCTGAGCTCCCTGACATTGCCGGGCCAGTTATACTTGACCATCTTATCCATAGCTTCCTTTGATATACCCTGCTTTGGAATACCTGTTTCCATTTTGAACATATCAAGGAAATAACCCGCCAGGAGCGGGATATCATCTTTTCGTTCACGCAGCGGAGGCATCTGGAGCTGGACCACATTAAGCCTGTAAAAAAGATCTTCCCTGAACCTTTCCTTTGTGATCTCCTTTGGTATATCCCTGTTTGTCGCGGCTATTATCCTGACATCTACAGAAATGGCTTCCGTTCCTCCTACTCTGTAGAAAACGCCTTCCTGCAGCACACGGAGAAGCTTTGCCTGCATGCCCGGAGACATCTCGGCTATCTCATCAAGAAAGATGGTGCCTCCGTCCGCCAGTTCAAATTTTCCTACCTTCCTTCCTGTAGCGCCTGTAAAGGCACCCTTTTCATGCCCGAAAAGTTCATCTTCAAGCAGTGTTTCCGGCAATGCCGCGCAGTTCAGAATAACAAGGGGCATGGCCTTTCTCTGCCCGGCCTGATGTATAAGCCTTGCAAGAAGTTCCTTTCCTGTGCCGCTTTCCCCGAGAAGCAGAGTAGTTGTCTTTGAGTTGGCGACCTTTAAGGCGTCATATATGACTGTTTTAAGGCGCTTTGACTCCCCTACAATCTGGTACTTGCTTCCCAGCTCTTCCTTTAACTCCTTGTTTTCCCGTTTAAAATGGTCCATTTCCCTGGCATTGTGAATTGCCATGGAGGCAAGTTCGGCAATTGATGACAGCACCTTCATGTCTTCTTCAGTAAAAGAGGAGCCGTCTTCCTTGTCCAGTATTTCAACGACACCTATAACCTTATCGTCAAATTTCATTGGAACACAGGCAATTGACCTGGTCTGAAAGCCCGTGTGCTCGCTGATTTTTTTATACCATCTTGAATCAAGGCTTACATCGGGGATAAGAAGGGGTTCGCCTGTTCTGGCAACATGACCGACTATACCCTCTCCCAGGCTGATCTGAAACTGCCTGACCTCATTTCCCTTTTCGCCGGTAGCTACCTTGAAATAAAGCTTCTGGGTTTTTTCATCCAGCAAAAGAAGAGAGCTTGCCTTTGCCTCCATCATCCTGGTGGCGCTGTTAATGATAAGTTCAAGCAATTCGTCCTGATTAAGAACCGAGTGGAGCCAGCTTGATATTTCCTTGAAATATGCTATTGGAAGGCCGCCGATGTTCTTTATATCCATGTTACTCTCCTCATTAACCTGTATATTTTAGATAAAGCAAATCTTCAATTATTTATCGGCTGATTATATCATTTCTTTAACGAAAGTGTATATTTTTTTTCACAATAATATAAACAATGTTTTTTGTGTATATTATTTTGTATTTCAGTCCTAAAATCAATACACGATATAGTTGAAATAATATACACTCTAAACGATATTAAACATTAAATACAAGCAGTTATCTTTTTATTTTAAATACGGCCTCTATGGAACGGGTCTTGCACCTCCAATAAGCAAAAAAATACACATCACATTGAGGTGGCACGTGAGAATAAGAATTTTAAAGGGTAAGCTTGAAGGCCATTCCTTTGAAATGAACAGTGATAACTTTCTGATAGGACGCGCACCGGAAAGTGATATCCAGATTCCTGATCCTTCTATTTCAAGGCAACACGCAAAAATATTCAAGAGCGGCAAAAAGTATTATATCAAGGACCTGAAAAGCTGCAACGGAACCTGGGTAGACGGACGCCTGATATGGCCCGGCAATGAGATTGAGCTGCGGCAGGGGCTCAGACTTTCCGTGGGTGATACACTTCTTACTCTGGACAACTTTGATTCAGGAGGCAGCAGTACTTTCAGCTATTCTATTGATCTTGCATCAGTAAGAGAGCAGGGAAGCATGGACTTTATTTTTAAAGACCGAAGGATGGCCAAAAGGAAAAATCTTGAGCTCATCTGTGAAATCACCGAGACCCTGCTGCGCCCGCTTGAACTGGAGGCCATATGCAACAAGATTCTTGAATATATCTTTTACAGCCTGAAAAGAATCAGCAGCTGTTCAATCCTGATGCTCGATAAAAACAATGATAATATTTATAAATTGATGGACAAGACAAGGGATTCCCATCCGAAGGGCGATGTTAATTACAGCCGCAGTATCGTCAGACAGGTTGTAAATGAGGGAAATGCAGTGATGATCGCTGACCTGGACAATGAAGGGGAGACAGAGCCGTCGGAAAGCATAAAACGGATGAGCATTAAATCGATCATGTGTGTACCCCTCATATCAAAAAACGATATAATCGGCGTGTTATACGCGCATTCGGTTGATGAGCCCAAAGGATTTCGAAAAGATGATCTTTACATGCTTGTCGCCTTGAGCAGTTACGCTTCAATAGCAATAGATAATGCTACACAATATGCTTTAAAAAAACAGGGTCGCCATAATATTGATCTCCAGATTATCCTCAGGCAGCAACTGGAAACCATAAAGAGTCTTGCGGGAGTAATATCCCACGAGTTTAACAACCTGCTTATGTGCATACAGGGCGAAACATCACTCCTGCTGCATGATACCCCAAAGCAGGATCCAAAATATGAAAGGGTAAAGCAGATAGAAAAATATATTGGAAAGGGCGCTGAGCTTTCAGCCCTGGCATGCGGATTTCCTGTTGCCCCGCAGCATCTGAAGACATGTTCCGATCTGAACAGGATTGCCACTGACTCGGTCAATACTTTTGCACACCTGCCCGGTGATACCTTTCAACTTGAAACGGCACCTGACCTGTGGCCTGTTAATATTGACGAGAGACAAGTCCTGCACGCCCTGACAAATGTGTATTCCTTTCTGGTCTCTTTTAAAAACCGGGGCATCATCAATATCAGATGTGAAAATTTGACCCCCGGCAGTCTGACACAGGAACTTTCAGGATTTGAAAGTGACAGGCTGGTAACAATCTCTGTCAGGGACGAAAAACATTTTCTGGATAAAAATGATTTACTCGAAATATTTACTCCCGGCATAAACCTTGAGATTGGCACGGGGCCTAATATCAGCGCAGGGCTTATTTCCGCTTACTGGATTGTTGAAAAAAACATGGGAAGACTTGTTGTTACAAGTGATAAAGAAAGGGGAACGGAGTTCTGTATATATCTCCCGGCTGAAAATCAGGCTGAAGCGGTTTAGGCTATAGGCTGAAGGAAAAACAAAAAAATATAACAGCCTTCAGCTAGAAAGTTTCAGCCTGTTTTTAAATACAGATTTCAATCTTTTCCTATCAGCCTTCAGTCTACAGCATAATAGGCTAGTAATAAATCTTGCATTTATTACAAAAAAGTCTTAAATCTAGCCCATAAAATCTTTTCGTGTAGAATAAATTCTGACCTTGTCCGCCTGAGCGGATTAAAGCGCCAAGGTGCATCATCATAAGGGAATCGGCAATTACGAATATACCGTATTAGGATAGATAGCTATATCCCACCACGGCAGATCGGGTGACCGCTGGAGTTTTTTCTCAAGGTCTGATTTTTTATCCCCGCAAACCTTGACAC
>JASFHE010000103.1:0-13524 GCA_050123415.1 Desulfobacteraceae bacterium
CTTTATGATACAAACGGATCAGATGGTCCTGTTGAACTTGAAACAAGCGTTTTTATTGATTCAAATTCACAGAGTTTAACTGAGTATTATATAAAAGTGGCTGACTACCAGGGAGATGACGGTGATGTCCAGCCCTATACATTGATGGTTAACGTTGTCCCTGTTCCGGGTGAAGGAGATGTGGCAAACGCTCCCGGAAATGAATATCGATATTACTTCAGTGAAGAGGTTGAAAGGTCTCTGGCTGCCGGCACCTATAATGAGCTTGAGCTGGAGATATTTGGAAATGATCAGCCCGTATTCAAGGCAGATAACAGCAGGCTGGATTTCAGAGGCGATGCTGCTGAACTTGCCTCCCGCAACATTACTAAAACAAATAATGTCGACGGAACAGTTACAATCAGTTTTCCGTGGATTGCAGGTTTTGTTGATTACCAGGGTGACAGGGATTTCTTTAAGCTCGATCTGGATACTCTTGATCCGGCAAGCCCCGATACTCAGTGGTATTATGATGTTGAGATACGGCTGGCAACAACATTGACCACAGATGTGGAATATAACTGGAAATTCTATAGAGATCACAATGGAAATGAGATTGTAATGGATAATCCGGGTTCTGACGATGGCTATAAAGCCTGCGACGGGGATATGGACCTTGGTACCGGGGTTATAGATATTACAACTCCTGCTGGATCTGACGAATTCTATGTTGGCGACAGGTGGACAACATCAACACCAAGATACTATACCGTTTATATCGGTATCAGTGATTATAATTTTGTGAATCTGCCAACATCGGATCCGAACAATCCAATGGCCAATCCTGACCCTGACAATGACTGGGGATATGATGCACCCTATTATTTTAAAGTAACACTGACCTACCATCCGGGAGTGTCTTACCCGTAGGATTACCGGATATTTCATTAACATAAACCCTCCAATAGAAACCCCCTTGTGCCTTTCTCAAGGGGGTTTCTATTGGAGGGTTTATGCTTTCTGGAAAAATATAGTTGAAAGACTACTTTGAGTACGGTCGCTATCTGCTCTTCTATTTGTGATCAATAAGCAATTTCCTTTTTCGTGTTCCACCCGCTGAGTTCAAAGATTGGACTCCCACCTTTAAGATATTCCGGATTGAACTCTATTGTTACTGTCTTACTCTCATTGGGCATCAGGGAAAAATAATTATCACTGTAAAACACGGGCAGTATGTCCTCCTTTGTTGTACTGTTGATGGTACGGATGCGGGTCTGTACTGCCGGGGCAGGACTGTTGTTGGATAATGTGATGGTATACAGGTCATTACCTTTCCCGATTTCTCCATGAACAGTGGATTTTTCAGAAATATCAGTATGAATAGACACTTCGGGAAGGTCGTTCAGGGATTCATAATTCATATATTCTTTCCAGTTGTGCCAGTAGAGATTATCCCCGAGTACATTTCCTGAGCTATCCTTTACCGTTAACCGGATGAATATAAGGTCTGTTGGAGATTTTGAGAAATCATCGGCAGCTGTCGCCAGTTTTATTCCGTATGAGTCCGGGCCGAGGACTTTTGTTTTCCACTCCTGTTCCGAAACAACTCTGCCGCTGATGTCAAAGATTTTCATGGATGTGGTAACGTTGTTATAGGTCCTGGGAGTCAGGTTGGAAAGAACTATGGAATCGTTCCTTGGGTCCCATACTGCATGTGTTGCCTGGTTTGCTGCCTTTGCACCAAAATATCCGGCATTTGTATCCAGGTACCAGTCGTATGTCTGCCACATGAAACTCGGCCATGAGGACTGGCTCATCCACATCAGGAAACCGTTAGAACGCTTTACAGTAAGGCCTTCATATACCCCCCTGAAGTTTTCATAATTGATGAGCTGTGCTATACTGTGAAACTCCTCCAGGCTGTAAGCCTTTCCTGCTGCTTTAACCATTTCATATATGTCCTTTTTGTATTTTATAAATACCGGGTCCGCAGGGTCGGGCTTTGATCCCTGCACTTTATCTGTCGGCACAACAAAATCGCCGGGCCTGTATAATTGTAAAGCATCCATATATGTATTTGCCGGGCCATTCATATGGTATGTCCAGTCATGGAGAGCCCATGATTCGTTGATAGGCCATAGCTTTTCTTCGGGCAGGAATTTCTTCATGCTTTCAAGGCTGGGGACATTGGGAATACCGCATTCACTGCGGAGTGTTACAAATGGTACTTCATTAAAATATTCCCTGATGCCTGTACCGTTATTTCTATTCGGCATGGCTGCTATTGCATAGCCACCGCCGCTTCCAACAGGGTCACTGGCAGAGTTGGGAAAGTAAATCCTGGAGCCGTCATATTCTCGTGTCCTCTCCTTTAATCCATTATCAAGGTTTATGGGCGGATTACTCTCGTTGCGTCCGCAATAGATAGCCAGTGAAGCGTGGTAACGATTCTTTTTTATTTTATCAACTGCATTATCCAGGAACATTTTATCATCTTCGGGATCGGGCCCGTCAAAAGGGTTTGCCAGCCAGAAGTCATCCCATATAAGGATTCCATATTTATCCGCAGCTTCATAGAATGCCCTGTTGTTGGTCATGCCTACCCAGTTGCGGATCATGGTAAAGTATTCCTCTGCATGGAGCCTCATCTTGTGATCATATTTTTCAGGAGTATCTGTCTTGAGACCGTCATCCATTCCCCAGTTGCCGCCCTTTGCAATTATCCTGATACCGTTACAGTAAATACTAAGACGATTACCGTCGATAGGGTATATGAATTCCCTGACCCCGAATTTAAAGTTCTCACGGTCCTGTACCTTACCGTCTATACTTAGTGCTATATCTGCATTGTAGAGAGGCTGGTCACCATAGGTGTTGGGCCACCATAATTCCGGATTTATTAGCTCAATGCCGTCAATTGCAAGTTCTTTGCATATCTTAGCTGGAATAGTTACAGTTTTCGAAAATGAAATATTGCCGGGAGTAATAACGCCATTGACCGTAACCTCATTGGCTTCAGTTCCGTAGTTATTAACCTCTGTGCGGAATGTAAGACCGGCCCTGGATTTATCAAGTTTATAGCTCCGGACCATACTCTGGCTTACCTCTGCAATTGTCTTGGAATAGATCCTGATTTCCCTGATTCTTGTGGGTACAATCCTGTTGCCCTGCTGTTCCACCTGCCTTCGTTTTGTGCTTTTAAAGCGTATATACCGTGCATTCTGAGAGACCGGGACCTTTAAAGGAAACTCTTTATTGCCGGCCCAGTTGACCTTTGCTGTAGCTACCGGGCCTGAGATTTCATTGGATACATCAAACCCAGTGTACTCATCAGTGCCGGGGTCAGGATCGGCTTTTTTAATGCCGAACCAGCCTGTTTCTACTTCGCCTCCGGCATAGTAATCAAAGTTTCGCCATGTAATATTATCATCCGAAACCTGTACCGTGAATTTATCCGGGCGCCTGTCTTCTGCAGCCGCTGCAGCCCCGCCTGACTCACTGCCCCATATGAACCGGAGGCTGTTGATGGGGGTTATTTTACCCAGGTCTATTGTAAAACCTGCACCATCAATATCCTCACCAATCCACTGGGTTGTTTCATTGTGGTCATTAAGATATGTGAGGTTTAGAGCCTTCTGGTTTGATGGCTGGCTTACGGATTTTCCGATGGCCAGGTTTTCAGCTGAAATGTTTGCGGATGTTTCCGTGATGTCCAGATCCGTTTCCATCCATGAATTTTCAAGCTGAACAGATCCGCCATATGTTATGGTTACATCATTATAAATGCCCGTGTCACGGCCGCGTATTGTCGGCAGCCAGTCCCAGCCCACTGCAGCATGCATTGCAGGATTGTCCTGTCCCAATTCGCCTCCGTTGGGAAGCGGACCTTCGGCCAGTCCCTGAGTTGTAACAAGACCCGGTGTTTTGTTCCTGTGAATGAGTACTGCAAGGTGATTCTTTGCTCCATAATTGACAATATCGGAGATGTCAAATTTGGCCCGAATAAAGGCTCCCTCTATTGAATGAGAATATCCATTGAGATTATTTGTCATCAGGTGGCCGTTCAGCCACACATCTGCCTTCCAGTTTATAGCATCAAAATTCAGATACACTTTTTTCCCTTTTTGTGACTCAGGGATATCAAAAGAGTTCCGATACCAGAAATTCGCAGTAAAGAAAATGTCAGATGCCTGAAACTGCCAGTCATCATAGTATGGATCAGGGACTGCTCCTGCCCTGAGGTAAGAAACAAAGGCTGTTCCCGGAACTGTGGCAGGTAACCAGGTAGAATCATCATAGCCTTTACGGGATAATATTTTTCCATTCCCACTGACCAGGGATGCACGCTGGATTCTCCAGTCTCTACCGGTTAGTTTTTGTGTCCCGTCCGCTTCAGGGGCCGGCTGTCTCGGAATTCCGTATTCCAGGGAATTTGAGCCCATGACTTCTACTTCACTGATAATATAGTTTTCACCGGATGACTTTTTGCAGAGTATCCTTATATACCTGCCTCTACAATTTTTGAGAGGTGTTTCTATTGTTGATCCGGCTGTTCCTTTTCCATTGCCAACGGTTTTCCATGTTTTAGGATGATCGGAGACCTGGATTTCATAGGCAGTGGCATAATTTGCGCCCCAGTATATCTTAACGCTTTCCAGTGATGATATTACACCTAAATCCAGGTATACCCATTCCTCACTATTGGATTTGCTTATCCATTCACTGTCGATCTTTCCTGGTATCATCTGACCATAGGTGGGATTGGAAGCTGATGTGCCGCTGTAATCGATAATTTCATTTGAAAGAAGGCCGATAACACCGTCTGAAATCAGATGAGCTGTATTATCATAATTGGCAGCACTTGAATGCCATGCCGCCCTCCTGAAGGCAATATTTTTAGTGTCTGTTTTCCCCGTGATCATATCCGTGGCAGAGGAGGACGCAATATTTAGTGCATTAAAACTACAGTAAACAATCGCAGAAATAAGTAAAAACGATAAGGTCTTTTTTCTTTTCATAGGTATCCATTCCCGGTGTTTATATGATTTCCGGATATACTCATCATAAATAATATACTTTGACGAAGGAGTATAAGTGAGTCATATATGTGAGTCAAGAATATGATAACAGGGTGATATTTCAGAGGATATCTATAGCCGGCAGGTTCAGCATCTTTTACAACTTTCCAACTTTTTCTTTTCATTTACAGGCAAATTGTATAAGTTACCTGGTTAAACCTCAAAGATAACAGACTGAAAAATATATTAATTCTAACAACAGGCGGAGGTGCTCATGCGTCAATATCTAACTACACTGATAATGTTTACACTGCTTTTTGCGATATCATGCGGACAGCAGAAATCGGATGATACCAAAATTATTATTTCCGTAATACCAAAGGGAACCTCTCATGTCTTCTGGCAGTCAATTCATGCCGGTGCTGTAAAGGCTGCCGGGGAATTGGATATTGAAGTGCTATGGGTTGGAACGGCAGTTGAAGACGACCGCCAGCAGCAGATCATGCTTGTTGATAATCAGGTAATCAACCAGGTAGATGGTATTGTACTGGCTCCTTCTGATGATGTTGCCCTTTTACGCCCTGTAAAAGATGCGGTTAAAAAAGGTATTCCGGTTATTGTTATCGATTCGGAACTCAAAAATTCCGATGATGTGTTAACCAGTTTTGTGGCTACTGACAACTATAAAGGCGGGTTTATTGCCGGGACAAAATTGTGTGAGTCCCTTGATGGTAAAGGTGATGTTATAATGCTCTGCTATGCTGAAGGATCTGCAGCACTGAAAAACGGGAATCAGGCTTCATGGAAGCTGTCAAAGCCTTTCCCGAAATTAAGGTTGTGAGTGAGGAGCAGAGAGGCGGTGCCACAAAGGCCTCTGCCCAGGCAGCCGCTGAAAACCTTCTTCTTCGTTTTAAAGATGCCGATGGAAATCTCACTGTTGATGGAATCTACTGCGTTAATGAGAGTACAACCTACGGCATGCTCCAGGCCCTCAGGCGTCAGAGATTTTCAGGGAAAGTTAATTTCATAGGTTTTGACTCTGCTGATACCCTGGTCGAAGGTATGCGCAATGATGAGATTAACGGGCTGATCGTGCAGAATCCCTTTAAAATGGGTTATGAAAGTGTAACCGCGATGGTAAAGCATCTTAAGGGAGAGGCTGTTCCAAAGCGTATTGATACAGGTGTTACTTTTGTCGCCAGGGCAGATCTTGAACGGCCTGAAATAATGGAATTACTGAATCCAGACATTGAAAAGTGGTTTAACCGGAAATAGATGGAAACAACAGCCCATCCGCATCTTCAAATGCGCGGTATTAACAAAAAATTCGGCGCAACAATTGCCCTTGATGATGTCTCACTTTCCGTACTTCCCGGTGAAGTGCACGCCCTTGTGGGTGAAAATGGTGCGGGTAAATCCACTCTTATGAAAATCCTGTCCGGGGCATACACTCCGGACAGCGGTGAAATGTTTCTTGAAGAAAGCCCCTATTGCCCCGGTAATCCTCTTGATGGACGTCTGCAGGGTGTTTCCATGATATATCAGGAATTATCCCTTGCCCCTCACCTGACAGTCGAGGAAAATATAATGCTGGGTATTGAGCCGGTTAAAAGGGGGCTGATACAATGGAAAAAAGTCCGAAGAGTTGCAGAAACGGTTATCAGCAACTTTGAGCACCCTGAACTCAAACCGGATGTACTTGTCAGGGATTTAACCGTTGGAGCACAGCAGCTTGTAGAAATAGGCAGGTCCCTTGCTGTCGGCTGCCGTGTACTTGTGTTTGATGAGCCCACCAGCAGTCTTTCCCGGAGAGATATAAAAAAACTCTTTGAGATTATTGATAACCTAAAGTCTCAGGGGCTGTCAATAATATATATATCTCATTTTCTCGAAGAGGTCATGGAGATAGCTGATCGATTAACTGTCCTGCGGGACGGATCGGTTGTTGATACCAGGAATGTTAATGATGTCTCGACCGATGATATTGTCAGGATGATGGTTGGCCGTGAAGTTGCCGAGCTTTATCCGCGTTCGGAACGGGAGCCCGGTGAAGTTGTGCTTAAAGTTGAAAATATTGCAGGAATAAAAAAGCCTGTTAACGCGAGCTTTGAACTCCACAGAGGGGAAGTGCTTGGCATCTGTGGCCTTGTAGGGTCAGGGCGTACGGAAATGCTGAGAGCTGTTTTTGGTCTGGATGTCGTTAAAAACGGGGAGGTTAAAATAGGCGCAGTATCAACTAAAGGCTCTCCTCTTTCCAGCTGGAAAAACGGAACAGGCTATCTCAGCGAAGATCGCAAAGATGAAGGGCTGGCCCTGAACCTGAGCATTGCCGACAATGTAACCCTTTCCAGGCTTAAAGGATTCGGTCCATATAATATTGTAATTCCTTCCAGGCAGAATGAAGCAGCACAGCGCTGGATTGAACTGCTGGATATCCGTTGCGAGTCGGCTAACCAGGAAGTGGGTAATCTATCCGGTGGAAATCAGCAGAAAGCCGCCTTTGCAAGGTTGCTGCAGCATGATGTTGATATTTTACTCCTTGATGAGCCGACCCGCGGTATTGATGTGGCGGCCAAAGCAAAACTATATGCTGTAATTGATGAGATAGCTTCAGGCAAGGGCTTTTATAAAGGAAAACCAAAGGCTGTTCTGGTTATCAGCAGTTATCTTCCTGAGTTGATCGGGATCTGCGACCGTATTGCCGTAATGTCCAGGGGAGTACTTGGGTCGGCGCGTCCGGTTTCAAAGATTGATGAACACCTGCTTATGCTGGAGGCAACAGGTCAGAAAGATTCTGAAAATTAATATAGTCTTAATTATATGTCCTAATATTAAACGGGTTATTATGTCTGAAAAAAAACTTAAATTTAACTGGAACCTGCTGAATAAAATAGGCCCTGTAATTGCAATGTTGCTTGTTTTTATTTTTTTTGCATCATTAAACAGCAAAATCATGACCTTTAATGCGATTGAATCAATGATTCTGCAAACAGTAATTGTGGCTGTTTCTGCAATAGGAATGACCCTTGTTATTATTCTGGGGGGGATTGACCTCTCGGCAGGCTCTATCATTTCTTTTGGCTCTGTTGTTGTTGCTTTGTGTATGGAGGCTTTTCACTTTTCCCCATTACCGGCAGCTTTGTGCGGTGTGTTAGCCGGGTTGGCCTGCGGTCTTTTTAACGGTGTACTCATAACCAGGTTAAAGCTTGTACCATTCATTGTTACTCTTGGGGCTCTTCTTATTGTTCGCGGTCTTGCAAAAGGAATCTCCAACAGTATCCCGATTAATGCAGGCCAGACATGGCTGAGTAACTTACTGGCAACTTTGCCGGAAGGTCAGAAGTGGCAGCTTATCCCGCCCGGTGCCTGGCTTATGATTATCCTGGCATTATTAATTTCAGCCATGCTTCGTTATACCCCCCTGGGGCGGCATATTTTTGCCATAGGATCAAACGAACAGACTGCCAGGTTGTGCGGTGTGGCAGTTGAACGCGTGAAAATAATTGTTTACAGCCTTGCGGGTGCCTTCTCAGGCCTGTCCGGACTGATGCTTCTTTCCTATCAGGAACAGGGAGACCCGACAGGGGCTGTCGGGATGGAGCTTGATGTAATCGCTGCGGTAGTCATCGGAGGCGGAAGCCTGAACGGCGGAGAAGGATCAATCATCGGTTCTTTAATAGGCGCAATGATCATGACAGTTATCCGTACCGGATGCCAGTTAAACGGCTGGCCCCCCTGGGTAACACAAATTGTTACAGGAGCGGTTATTGTAATTGCCGTAGCTGTTGATCAATTACGTCACAGGCAGACTGCCTGATCTGTTAAGGGAAGTTTTATTAATGGTGCAGAACATGTTCAGGATAGGGATTGATCTGGGGGGGACGAAAACCGAGGTTATACTTCTTGACGCATCTCATGAGGTCCTCCACAGAAAAAGAATGGAAACGCCCGTTTCATCAGGTTATGATGCCATTGTTAAGTCCCTTTATGATCTTATAATCGAGACTGCAAAAAAGCTCTCCCCTGGATCCGAATATACTATCGGAATCGGTATTCCGGGTTCAATAAACAGTGATACAGGACTTGTGCAGAATGCAAATACAACCTGCCTTATTGGAAAACCTTTAAAAAAAGATATTGAGCATCTTCTGGGCAGAGAGATTGGAGTCGAGAATGACGCCAACTGCTTTACACTGGCTGAGGCTGTAGCAGGCGCAGGGCAGGGGTACAGGTTTGTATTTGGCGTTATAATGGGTACGGGTTGCGGCGGAGGTATATGTATTGATGAAACCGTAAGAAAGGGCCGTCATTCAATATCGGGTGAGTGGGGACATTTTTCTGTCGACCCTGAAGGAGTCGAGTGCTACTGCGGAAACAGAGGATGTATTGAGACAAAAATAAGCGGCAGCGGTGTTGAAAAGAGTTATTTTCAAAGGTATGGCACGCGGTTGACAATGCATGATATTATTAAAGGTTACCGTAAAGGTGAACCTTCATGCGTTGCTTCATTTGAATGTTTTATTGAAGATTTCGGCAGGTGCCTTGGTGGATTAATCTCAACTCTTGATCCTGATGCTGTGGTTTTAGGAGGAGGGCTTTCCAATATTCCGGAACTCTATAAAGAAGGTTTTGAAAAAATCAAAAAATATGCATTTCATAGTAATTTAAAGACACCTTTGCTCCGGAATAAGCTTGGGGATTCTGCAGGAGTTTTTGGTGCGGCCTGGATAGGAAAATAAAATACTGAAAAAATATTTTACTATGACGAATAGCGAATGGGGTCCGATCCCTGTTAACTATTAATTCTGACAGAAATTGCTAAATTTCATGTTTTTCTGCCGGGGAATAGTATAGTGACAATACGACAGGTTCTGGCCCCGTTATCCAAGGTTCGAATCCTTGTTCCCCAGCCAAATATTAAAATATGGAGTCTGAGAACGTGACTTTGTTTAATTAAAGAAGGATTTACATTGTCAGATTTTTTTAATGGTCCCATCGTCTAGCGGTCTAGGATATCGGCCTCTCACGCCGGAGACACGGGTTCGATTCCCGTTGGGACTACCAGAATATGCGTAACCCCTTGATTTTACATGGTAGAGTCAAGGGATTATTACTTTGATTTGCGGTTATTTTCGTTCATTTTCTGCACGAATGTCCCCTGGACCATGTACCCCTTTACGACCCCACTGCTCGTTTTAGTAATCTCCTTAAAAAGTTTAAATAATACTCCGGACCGTGACCACCTGATGATCTGTCGAGAGACCGCTGATACCAACCAATTACAAATAATATTTCATATACATGAACATTTTTTTTGGCGATCTCTTGACCGCCTGATGCCAGATAGAATTCTATCAGCTGTTCCAAACCGGATGCAACCTGAAAAGGTTTTTTACTTCCACAGGTTATAATAGCAAGATCATAAGCAGGGTCTCCCAGGCGTGAATACTCCCAGTCAATCAGAAATAATCCATCTTCTAAAGTCTGTAAAATATTCTGCCCGAGCAAATCACCATGTATAAGAACCGAATTTTGTCTGCCCGGCAAATTTTCCGAAACCCAGCTAAGTGCATCCTGAATCTCTGATACATTTAATTTATTGAAATTATTTATTTCTGAAATCGCATGATCTTCTCTGGTTTTATATTGCTTTAAATTCTCAGGTAGGTTTTTTACTGGGAAACCATGAACCTCAGCAGCAATTTTAGCCACAATTTCCCACGGTTTTTTATTTAACGATTTTGCAGTTTTAAATTCGAGTGGAAACCCTCTTATGAAAGAGGTAAATGAAAAGAGACTACCATCTTTCCAAAGAATTCCTGTTGGTTTTGGTACTGAAAAACACCCGGTTTTATTATAAATGGATTTCAGAATATACTGTTCTTTGATCAGTCGCGACCATACATCGATATCTGCATCATTTAATATGAGGCTTACCGCTATTAAATCATGATTTTCTTCTCCATCATTAATTGTCGTAACATCAGCCCTATATACTTCTCTACTTAATCCCTCACCTATTTTAGTCACCCATTCAATTTGATATTTTATCCCATCCTGATAGTAAAATGGCAGCATAATATTCAGAGCAGAACGAGCTATAGCCCAGCCTGCTCCATTTAACACAACATCCAGCCTGGCTGGTGAAGATAATTTGTCATTAGTCTGCGTACGATCTTCCGGCAACCATATCAATGTATCACCAATTGCTAACCAATCTTCTCCATATGGTTCTGGTATATTGGTACGGTATTTATTTCTTCTATGTTTCATTTCAATTTATACCTTAAAAGATTACATTTCAGCAGAATACAGGGATTAATCCGGTGGATGTCCTGTCTTTAAATCTACTTCCTTAATCGGAGATCCAATAATTTTTCCATGGCTTTTGGTTCATAACATAAAGAAAAGTAAAAGTCATTTAGGCTGCTTTTTTAAAATTCCGAACAATAAAGACCTGGCAGGTATTGCTGGGGGGGGCTGTAAAAGGTGGTGCCCTGCGGATTAATAAGAAATATGAGAATCGCCATGAGACCCTGTTTTCCTTCTCCACTTCATCCATTTCTATTACTTTTTGTGAGTGTGTTAAATGATTTTACAATCAATTTACATCTTTTTTACAGCCCTGTGACGACTCTGCCTCCTGTAAGTGATTACAATTAACCATATTAAAATTTTGTGAAAAACATAAGGAGGGAAAAATGAGAAAAATAACCTTAATCACACTGATAGCATTATCCATGGCCGGTTCGGCATTAGCAAAACAGGCAGCACCCCTTAAGCCACTTGCAAAAATGAAAATCAATGAAGTAACAGTCTTTAAAGACGGGCATGTTTTTATTCAGCACAGAGGGAAAATGCCGGTCAACGGTTCCGGCAATATTGTCATGGACTACTTACCTGTTCCGGTTCTCGGAACATACTGGCCTTACTCTGCGGACAAAAATGCGGATTTACGTGCAGTAACAGCCGAAAAGAATAAGGTGCTTATTGAGAAAACTGCGCTCTCTATCCGTGAAATGGTAGAAGCCAACATCGGAGCCAGGATTGTCATCACAGAGAAACCTGTCTCCTCCAATGCACAGTGCAGCACTAAACCCTATGAGGCTGCAATCATTAACATACCAACCCGGACAGGTGAAGAACTTGAAGCCTTAAATCCTTCTTCATCGGATGAGCGGCTTCCCGAGAAAGGAAATATTGTCATGCTCAAAACCGGCAAGGGTACTAAAACGATAGAACTTGATCGAATTCTCGATATTACATTCATCGACACTCCAAAAAGTAAAGTTTTTGAAGAGGAATTTCATGACTTACTTACCCTTGATCTTGAATGGCGAGGCAAGCCGCATCCCGAGGCTGATGTAGGAATGATATATCTTCAAAAAGGGATCAGGTGGATTCCGGGCTACAAAATCTCTATAAACGATAAGGGCAGGGTAGTGCTTAATCTTGAAGCAACACTTATCAATGAGCTGACTGATATCAACGACGTTACTGTGAACCTGGTAATTGGTGTTCCATCCTTCGCATTCAAGGATTCAGTTGACCCGATATCTCTCCGCCAGGACATTGCGAGGTTGTCCTCCGGTTTTAGACAAAACAGCCAGACCGCTTTTGGCTTTTCTAATGCAATCATGTCTCAACAAGCATCACCTGCCGCAAACAGGAGGATACAGACTGAGAATGAGGCAAACACTATGAATTTTGGACCTGAAC
Organism: Desulfobacteraceae bacterium; assembly: GCA_050123415.1. Taxonomy (GTDB): domain Bacteria; phylum Desulfobacterota; class DSM-4660; order Desulfatiglandales; family HGW-15; genus JAAZBV01. Next base: position 12,717 of record JASFHE010000103.1, read on the forward strand.
TCGGTGGAGAACAGAAAAGTGAAGACCTTTTTATGTTTACAGTTAATAACGTAAGCCTGCAAAAGGGCGAGCGTATTGTAATTCCTATTTCGGAATATGATCTATCCTATGAGGACGTTTACACTCTCGACGTTCCCTTCACTCCACCCCCGGAAATGCTGCAAAACCTTGGTCATTCACAACATGCAAATCTTATGCGTATGCATTTCGGTCCCAAGGTAAAACACAAGATAAAAATAAATAATAAAACCAGGCATCCCTTTACTACTGCGCCAGCCATGATAATAAAAAACAATCATATTGTTGCTCAGGGAATGATGACATACACCCCGGTTGGCGGCGATGTAAGCATTGAACTGACTACAGCATCAGATATTACTGTTACAAAAACAGACAACGAGATAGAACGAATACCGAATGCAGTTAAATAGAACAGAAATAATTATTCCCGAATAGACCTTGAAGGTAAAATAATACTGAAAAATTTCAAGAATGAACCTGTCACTGTCGAGATCGTCCGGTACGTGCTCGGAAATGTTGACACTGTTGGTCAGCAGGGCAAAAAGGAGATGGTTAATCCATGCGAAGACAACACTTATCTTCCTGACACAAGCATTTCCGAATGGTGGTATGGTTACTCATGGCCATGGTGGTGGTACCGTTTCAACGGAATCGGAAAGATAAGCTGGACTTTTTTTAAACAGTTTGCCTGAAAATAAGGGGGGCAAAATATTGCTAACCTATTGATATTACAAGAAGCGAGTCAATTTATAGTGCCAAAAGGTAGTGCCACAGCAAATTCTGTAGA
>JASFHE010000104.1:0-13509 GCA_050123415.1 Desulfobacteraceae bacterium
GCGAAGAACCGTGATATGGAGAAAGAGGTCTATTCATTCTGTTATGAAAAAATCCAGGAACGGTCTTTGCCAATGTGTCTTGTCACAGCTGAGCAGATGTTTGATGGCAGTAAGGTGGTAGTTTACTTTTCAGCAGAAGGCCGGATAGATTTCAGAGAACTTGTTAAAGACCTTGTCCAGAAATTTCATACACGGATCGAGATGCGCCAGATAGGGGTGCGGCACCAGTCCAAAATGGTCGGCGGACTCGGACCCTGTGGCCGGGAACTCTGCTGTTCTTCCTTTCTGAATAAATTTGACCCGGTCTCAATCAAGATGGCGAAAAAACAGAATCTCTCACTTAATCCGACAAAGATATCCGGAATGTGCGGAAGGTTGATGTGCTGTCTTTCCTATGAGTATGATTTTTATAATAAAATTACAAAAAATATTCCCAAAATAGGTAAAAATGTCCAGACAGAAAAAGGAAGCGGAAAAGTCATACGAAATAATGTCTTAAAAGAATCAGTCACTGTTCTTCTGGAGTCGGATGATGAAATTGATATTAAATATGAAGAAATTATAAGAGATAAAAAAAGCAAGGATGAGGGTAAAGATAAAAAATAAAAGTAAAAACAAATAGATATATAAATGTTTTATTGTTTCATGTGTTTTTCTAAAAGGCTTTGAAAAGGTGTTGAAAACATGTTTTGTCCCGACATGGGTAGTTAAGTAAGAATATAATTCATTCAGTAAATTTATTAAGAAAATAGTAAATGTTTTTTATCTTATTTTTGCTTGACAATTGATTAGGCTTATGGCCTATTATAGTGTCATGTTTGTGGCCCGGCTCTTATCGCGGGTCGGTTTCATCGGTTAAAATGTTTTTGCCGGAGTAGCGACCTGAAGATTTTGAGCATAATGGTAACCATTTTTTTATGGAGGTCTAAGCTTTGGCAGAAGGGACAGTTAAGTGGTTTAGTGACAAAAAAGGGTATGGTTTCATTGCACAGGAAGAAACCGGTCAGGACATTTTTGTTCATTACTCATCAATTGAGATGGACGGTTTTAAGACACTGGCTGAGGGACAGCAGGTCATCTTTGAGGTGGAAGATGGCGAAAGAGGCCCTGTAGCAAAGAACGTCAAGAAAATGTAATCTTTATTTTTGCTTTACATGAAAGGGTATCTTGCACGACCTCAGCAAGGTACCCTTTTTTTTGTCTTTGTCGGAACGATAAAGACAAACCACGGCGTAGCTCAAAGAGCGAAGCCGGGTAAATTATTCTAAACAATATAATGAAAATCGCCACATTCAATACAAATTCTATAAGAGCAAGACTTCCGATAATCAAAGACTGGCTTATCGAGGAACAGCCCGATATCCTCGCGTTACAGGAAACCAAAGTTCAGGATAAAGACTTTCCCTTTGATGATTTTGATGAACTGGGCTACCAGGCGGTCATAAGAGGACAGAAGTCCTATAATGGTGTCGCAGTAATATCCAGGATTGAACCCGGTAGTGTCAGAAAAAATCTTTATAAAGAAGGAGATGAACAGGCAAGATTTTTGAGTGTTGAATTTTCAGGTATAACAGTTATCAATGTGTATGTGCCTCAGGGATTTGCCCCTGGGACAGACAAGTTTGAATACAAGCTTAACTGGCTTCAGGATCTTTTGAAGTATATTCAGGAAAACTTTTCATCTGAAGATCCTGTTATTCTTCTAGGGGATTTTAATGTGGCTTTGAACTCAAGTGATGTCTATGATCCTGATGGTTTAAGGGGTAGTGCGGGATTTCATCCTGAAGAGCAGGAGAGATTAAGCAGGTTTTTTGAATGGGGTTTTGTGGATGTCTTTAGAAAACATAATCAGGAAGCCGGGCAATATACCTTCTGGGACTACAGAATTCCAAATGCATTAAAGAGGAAAAAAGGCTGGAGAATCGATTATATAGCAGCCACAAAACCGCTGGCTGAAAACTCCAGATCTATTATGATCGATCTGAAACCCAGGACACTTGAAAAGCCCTCCGACCATACCTTTCTTGTGGCGGAGTTCGATATCTAGCTGGTTTTCTTATATCTTATTTGAAGGGCATAGATCCACTACCGCACACCTTTCATGGGCCGGCTTCCTGGCATTGCATACCTCCCTGCCATGATATATCAGGATATCGGAAAACCTCCTCCAGCGTTCTTTTGGCAATATTTTCATTATGTCTTCTTCAATCTTGTCGGGATTGCTGTTTTCCGTAAACCCCATCCTGATGGCCAGCCTTTTTACATGGGTGTCAACAACCACACCGGGCATATTAAATGCAGCACCCAGAACGCAATTAGCTGTTTTTCTGCCAACTCCAGGGAGTTTTATCATCTCATCCAGGGTTCGCGGGACCTTTCCTCCGTATAAGTCAACAAGCCCCTGGCAGCATCCTTTAATAGATTTGGTTTTGTTCCTGAAAAAACCCGTGGGTCTGATGGCGTCTTCAATTTCTGATATTGGGGCAGAAATAAAGTCAGCAGGTTTTTTATATTTTTTAAAAAGGGCAGGGGTAACCGTGTTTACCTGTTTGTCTGTACACTGGGCTGAAAGGATTGTTGCAATAAGCAACTGAAAAGGTGTTCTATATTTAAGAGCAGTCTTTTCCATGGTATAGATTGGGTCCAATCGGTCAAATATTTTTTCTGCCCTTGATTTTTTGCTTTTCATACTTTCCATTTTATATATCCTTCTGACTATAAATGTCTGATATTATGGGTCTGTTATTTTGACAAAATTTTAATAATAATATAAATTTGCCTGAAAGGAAGCGTTAGTATGAAGATATATAAAAAAAATAAATTCATATTACAAGTCTTGTCGGCCATCTTCATTTTTACTGTTATTTTTTGTCCGAAATTTTATAGAATAGTACCTGATGCCCATGCTGCCGGTTTTATGGATCGCGCGGCTAAAAAGGATGTTGTTAAAAATAATAGCCAGAGGGAGAGAGCTATGAATGAAAAAGGTAAACTGACCAGGGAAGAGGGAGATTATCTTCTTGCCCTTGCACGGAAGACAATTGAAGAGAAGCTCTTTAACAAGGACCTTCCGGAAGATGATAAAAACATATCTGAAAAATACCTTGAAAAACGTGGCACCTTTGTAACCCTGACAATTCATCATAACCTGCGGGGTTGTATAGGTCACATTGCACCGCAGGAAGCACTTATTGATGGCATAAAGATAAACGCCATAAACGCTGCTTTTCGTGACCCCCGTTTCCCTCCTTTATCAAAAGAGGAATGGAAGGGTGTCAGGGTGGAAATCAGCATCCTGACCGAACCTGTACCGCTTGAATACTCAGGTTCCAAAGACCTTCTTGATAAATTGAGACCGGGGATCGACGGAGTTATAATAAAAAATGAGTATTCTCAATCAGCAGTCTTCCTGCCCCAGGTATGGGACCAGCTTCCTGACAAGGCGGAATTCTTAACGCATCTCTGTATGAAAGCGGGCATGAATGGCAGTGAATGGAAAAAGGGTAACCTTACTGTATATACTTACCAGGTTCAGGCTTTTGAGGAAAAACATTAATTCATTTTATTTTAATAATTGAATCAGCGTCAGGGACCGATGAGAGTCGATAAAAGTCTGATAGTCTGGTCCATAATAGGAACAGGCATATCATCTATTACTGTTCAGCTTGTTACTATTCGTGAATTTCTCACCCAGTTTCACGGTAATGAAATTACGATATCCCTGGTTCTTTTTGTATGGCTGCTGCTGAATGGCACAGGAAGCCTTTTGAGCAGAATCATAAAAATATCAAAGGCCTCGACATATTCCCTGATAATCCTTCTTATAGCCCTCTGGCCTCTGCCCCAACTGGTCATCATCCGGTATTTCAGGGACATACTCATGGTGCACGGAGCATCGCCGGGATTTTACCAGATTTTTTTCTATGTAACCATTACGACCGCCCCCTATGCCCTTTTAACCGGATACATCCTCCCCTGTGCCCTTGACCTTCTAAAGGCCCATCACCATGATTTCACATCAGGTGAATTGTATATTACAGATAATATAGGCGACATCCTGGGAGGTGTGATATTCAGTTTTTTTCTTGTTTACTGGCTGAATCCTTTTAAAACAATTGCAGTTACTTCAGGTATCCTCATCCTTACATCACTGCATCTCTTTGTTAAGGACAAAAAGAATTACCTGACAGTGATGGCATTGATGGTAATCTCCGTATTTTACATATATGCATTAAACCCGGGATTTGAAAAATCAACTCTGACACGACAGTATGGAGATGTTCTTCAATACAGGGAGACACCTATCGGGAGGCTCGTAATAACAAAGGAAGAATCCCAGCATACCTTCTGGGAGTCAGGTACGCCGCTCTATTCCGATGGAGACCTGATCAGCAGTGAGGAAAAGATACATTACCCGATGTGCCAGCTTAACAATATTCCCGGGGATGTTCTCCTGATATCAGGCGGTATAGGGCAGACTCTGCCGGAATTATTTAAATATAATCCCAAAAATATTGATTATGTTGAGCTTGATCCGTCGCTTACCGATATGGCAATTAAGGCAGGTCTCTTGAGAAAAACGCGTGGTTTGAACATAATAAATATCGATGGACGTGTCTTCCTGAAGAAAACTAAAAAAAAATATGATGCTGTTATCATTGATCTTCCCGATCCTGATACTTTTCAATTGAACCGGTTTTTTACATCAGAGTTCTTTGCGATCACCAGAGAGAAACTAAAAGAAACAGGAATTTTATCATTTGGAGTTAAGTCATATGAGAATTATATAAGTGATATTATTAAAAGTAAATTATCATCAATATATAATACTGTGAGTAAATATTATGATAATATAATTATAATTCCGGGAAATGACGCATATTTTGTATGCAGCAACCGGAAACTATATCCGGATATCCCTGCCAGACTGGAAGAAAAATCAATAAAAACCCAATATATACAATATTATTATCATGGGAATGTAACCGGGGAACGTATTTCAATACTGAGAAACAGCCTTGATGCGGATGAGTATATTAATACCGATTTTGAACCGAGGCTGCTGAATATCTCGTTTAAAGAATGGTTCTCAAAACACGGGTCCACACCTGATACCTTTTTAATTGCCGTTATATGTGTTGTTATTATTTATATTATCCTGATGAGGAAAGAGGAATATATCCTGTTTTCTTCAGGGATGGCATCCATGGCTGTCGAAATGCTTGTGATATACTGTTTCCAGATAATGTATGGTTATGTATATTTGAAAATAGGTATGCTGATATCGGCATTTCTGTTCGGGCTTTTGCCCGGAGCTGCCGTGGGGAGCGCCTTCAGGCAGAAAAAATATTCCGGGCTTATCCTGTCCGAGATTTTTATTATCGGTCTTTTAATATGCTTTTTTGCATGGGTAAGTTTTATAAGGTCAGATCTCCATCAGGCATGGTTTGTTATATACAGTGTTCTTTTTTCTTTTTTTTGCGGATTTCAATTTCCGATTGTAACTGGTATCATTGGTGAGAAAAACAGCCCGGCTGCCGGATGCCTTGCTGCCGATCTGGCAGGCGCGGCAGCAGGGACATTGCTTGCAGGTACACTGCTGGTCCCGCTTGCAGGTATCCAGGCTACTGTAATTATTATTTTCTTTATCAAAATTACCAGCAGCATACTTATTCTGTTTGGAAGTAAGACTCAAAGATAGGAATCACTATGGCAAGGCAATTGACCCGAAAAGAATTTATAAAATCAATGGGGGCCTGTGCCTCGCTTCTTTTACTCGGGGAACCGGGCTACAGGTTATTTGCCGGTGAAACCCGTAAAGGTAAAAGTATAAGAGGATATGTTTTTAAGGGTGATGCGCCTGATAAGCCCTGGAAATGGTCTATCGAGGCAAGACACTATGAAAAGATCGGTAAGGATACAAGGTGTCATGTTTGTCCCAACCACTGCTATCTTAAACCCGGAGACAGAAGCGTATGCAGATCAAAGGTGAATATTGGAGGTAAATTATATTCCCTGGCATATGGTAATCCATGTACGGTCCATATTGATCCTATAGAAAAAAAGCCCCTGAATCATTTTTTCCCGGGATCCTCTGTTTTTTCCATTGCTGCTACCGGGTGTAACCTGAGGTGTCTCAATTGTCAGAACTGGGAAATCTCCCAGAAAAGACCGGAGGATGTAAGGCACAGTGAACTTTTCCCTGCCGATGTAGTTGCGTCAGCCAGGGAAAACAATGCCCCGTCAATTGCCTATACATATTCCGAGGCCATAACCTATTATGAATACATGTATGATACCGCAAAACATGCAAGAAAAACCGGGATAAAAAATGTCCTTGTTTCAAATGGTTATATAAATGATAAACCACTTACCAGCCTGGCGGAATTTATTGACGCTGCCAATATAAATCTGAAATCCTTTGACAATAATATCTATATGACTCTTAACGGCGGGACCCTGGCTCCGGTGCTGAATACTTTTAAGAGGCTGCACAGGGAGGGAGTCTGGTTTGAAATGACAACGCTCGTTGTCCCAACCTATATAGAAGATCCCGAAATGATAAAAAGGATGTGCGGCTGGATACTTAAGGAACTCGGACCTGATTATCCTCTTCATTTTACACGCTTTCATCCCCAGTATAAACTGACCAGGCTGCCGGCAACCCCATTATCGTTACTTGAAGAATTCCGGAATCTCGCTCTGAAAGAAGGTCTTCATTATGTATACCTTGGCAATGTGCCCGGACATGAAGGATGCCATACATACTGCCATAATTGCGGAAAAATCCTCATTGAACGTGCGGGATATTTTATAAAACAGATGAATATTTCAAATGGAAAATGCCTCTTTTGCAGCACCACAATACCGGGTCGCTGGTCCGGTATTGCTCAGGCCTGATAAATCCTGCCTAAATAATGAAAATTTATGGGATTTGTTTTGATTTTTTCTTGACAGCCACTGTGGTTAATTATAAAAACTACGCTTGTTAAAAAATGCACAAAGTCCGGTAATAGGTTTTATCAAGAGTGGATATGCGCCGGAGGGAGAATAAAAAATCTAAATGATTTTGTATATTTATTAAAAAAACAGAGTCATTGAAGGAAGGAGGTGTGCCACTGCTGAATTAATTAAAAATCGATTAATTAAGGTACTTTAATTTTATAAATTTTGTTAACTCAGGAGGTATTATAATGCCAAGTTATGTGATTACAGAGAAGTGCGACGGTTGTAAGGGCCAGGACAGAACTGCCTGTATGTATATTTGCCCCAACGACCTGATGGTTTTGGACAAGGAGAGAATGAAGGCATATAACCGTGATGCTATGATGTGCTGGGAATGTATGTGCTGTGTAAAACTTTGCCCCCAGCAGGCAATGGATGTTCGTGGTTATGCTGATTTTATGCCTATGGGCGCAAGTGCTACTCCGTTGAGAGGTACCGAAGATATTATGTGGACAGTAAAGTTCCGCGATGGTTCAATTAAAAGGTTCAAGTTCCCCACAAGGACAACACCGGAAGGATCTGCTGATCCATTGGCAGGGTTTGCAACTCATGATGATCTTACCAGCGCAGCGCTGGCTACAGAACCGGCATCATTACGTCTTGATGCTGTTCCTACACCCAAGTAAATAAAAAGGAGGTATATTAATATGGCAAATTTTGAAACAGTTGAAGTAACTACCGACCTCCTCATTCTTGGCGGAGGTTTCTCAGCATGTGGAGCTGCAACAGAAGCAGCTTACTGGGCAAAGAAAAACAATATTAAAATTACTCTCGTTGACAAGGCAGCTATTGACAGGTCTGGTGCTGTTGCAATGGGTCTTTCAGCTATAAACCAGTATGTTGGCGTAGCTGACGGTGACAATACTGTTGAAGATTATGTACGATACGTTCGTCAGGACCTCATGGGTATTTCAAGGGAAGACCTTGTATACAACATTGCACGTCACGTTGACGGTACCGTTCATATGTTTGAAAAATGGGGCCTCAAGATCTGGAAAGACGAAGAAGGCAAATACGTTCATGAAGGCCGCTGGCAGCTCATGATCAATGGTGAGTCTTACAAGATTCTCATTGCTGAAGCAGCTAAAAACGCCCTTGCCGATGCAGGCGGCGAGATCTATGAAAGAATTTTCATTACTGATCCTATCATGGACGGCAACAAGTGTGTTGGCGCAATCGGTTTCAGCACCCGTGAAGAAAAATTTTACGTATTCAAGGCCAAAGCAGTTATCGTTGCTCTTGGTGGTGCTGTTCACGTATTCCGTCCCCGTTCAGTCGGTGAAGGTTTTGGACGCTCCTGGTATCCTCCTTTCAACTCCGGTTCAAGTGCATATATGACACTGAAAGCCGGTGCTGAAATGACATGTCAGGAAGTTCGTTTTATTCCCGTACGTTTTAAAGATGCTTATGGTCCTGTTGGTGCATGGTTCCTCCTGTTCCAGTCCAGAGCAATCAGTGCTGAGGGCGGCGAGTACATGGCAGTAAGGAAAGATGAACTTAATAACTGGGCTCCCTATGGACTGGCCAAACCAATTCCTGCAAACCTGAGAAACTATCTTGGTATGCTGGATACAGACGAAGGTCTTGGCCCACTGTACATGGAAACAGACGAAGCCATCCAGAATCTGGCAAAGAAATATGAAGATGATCCCAAAGCCTTCAAAAAGAAAATGAAAGAACTTGAGAGCGAAGCATGGGAAGACTTCCTGGATATGACCATCTCACAGGCTATTCTGTGGGCATCACTCAACGTAAAACCCGAAGAAAAACACTCTGAAATCGCAGCCTGCGAACCTTACTTCATCGGTTCTCACTCAGGTGCTTCAGGTGCATGGGTAAGCGGTCCGGAAGATCTGGATACACCCTACAAATGGGGATATGCCAACATGACAACAGTTGACGGCATGTTTGCAACTGGTGACGCATCCGGTGCTTCAAGCCATAAATTCTCTTCAGGTTCACATACTGAAGGTAGAATTGCCGGTAAAGCAGCTATTCAGTACATCGTTGAAAAGGGTGCCGAGCCTAATGTAGATATGGCCAAGGTAGAAGAGATGAAGGCAGCAGTTCTTAAGCCTCTGGATCTCTTCAACGAGCATAAGGATGAGTTTACCGATCCTGAAGTTAATACCCATTACATCATGCCCAGGCAGTTCCTGCACAGACTCCAGAAGATCATGGACGAATATGCAGGTGGTGTTACCGCTGCATTCAAAACCAGCAAAGCCAACCTGGAAAGAGGCCTTGAGCTTATGGCATACCTCCAGGAGGATTCTGATAAAATGGCAGCAAGAGACCTTCATGAACTCATGAGAGCATGGGAAAACATCCAGAGAATGTGGATTGCCGAGTCTCATATCCGCACAATGCTGTTCAGGGAAGAGACAAGGTGGCCTGGATATTACTTTAGAGCTGATACACCCAAGATGGATGAAGAAAACTGGAAATGTTTTGCCAACTGCCGATACAATCCGGATAACAGCGAATGGGAAATGTCCAAGAAAGATATCTGGAACATACCTGGTGTCTAATTTCTGATTTTCTTTAGTATTATATTAACCCCTGTCGGATTTTCGACAGGGGTTTTTTTGTAAAAATAATTGGGCGGTTATCAATGATATATCTGTTGAGACTTTTTACATATCTGAAAAACTACAAGCGTCACATGACAATCTCCATGTTTTTTCTGGTTGTCTCCGTTATTTTAAATATGATTCAACCCAAGCTGATAGAATGGGTTATCGACAATGGTATAGGTGAAGGAATAACCAGGAATATTATCTATGGCGCTTCAGGGATTTTGTTGCTCGGATTTATAGGCAATGCATCAAACCTCATTAGCGGATTTTCGCTTATCAAAGCCGGACAGGGGCTCAGTCATGAGATAAGGAGCGATCTTTTCAGGAAGATAGTTTCCTTTTCTTTTGTGAATTTTGATAAATGGCGTACAGGTGGATTGATGGTGAGGCTGAATTCCGATGTAAATACTGTACGTATGTTTATCAGGATGGGACTCTTCATGATCGTACAGTCAATGGTGACAATATTCTTAAGTATTGTCTTTATGTTTCTCACAGATATTCGCCTTGCATCCATAATGGCCATTATAATGGGCGGGACGTTTGTCTTATCACTCACCTTTGTCAGTATCATGCGTCCCCTTTTCATGAAAATGAGGGAAAAACTTGATGAACTGAATAATGCCCTTCAGGAGAATCTGGCCGGTTCGAAAGTAGTCAGGGCATTCAACCGGCAGGTTCATGAAAAGAATAAATTCAGTATAAAAAATAGAAATATATACAGGATATCCCTCAAAGTGGGATATCTTTTCGGAACATTTATGCCATTCATGCTTTTTCTGGGGAATTTGTCCGTTACCTTGATACTCTGGCTGGGGGGGGCTGAAATTATACAGAACTATAATGCAGGAACTGCCGGATTTACCCTGGGTGAATTGATAGCATTTAATAACTACGCCATGATGTCTATCTTCCCGCTCGTCATGCTGGGGATGGTATTGAATTTCATTTCAATGGCGAGTGCCTCGGCAGAACGTATATTTAAACTGATGCAGGAAGTACCCGGTATTGACTCTCCCGATTCACCTGTGCCTGCTGACGGAATTAAAGGACATATTGAAATTGATTCTGTTTCCTTTGGATATGGTGAAGGTGAAAATGCACTGACTGATATAAATCTTGTAATTGAACCGGGCGAGAAGATCGGTATTATTGGCGGTACGGGCAGCGGTAAATCAAGCCTGGCAAACCTGATCCCAAGACTTTATGAACCAAGGCAGGGGAGCATACTTATCGATGGTGTGGATGTTAAAAAATATGATCCTTCCGAATTGAGAAAAAAGATAGGTATCGTACTCCAGGATCCGATTCTTTTCTCAGGAGGAATCAGAGAGAATATCCTCTATGGTAATCCTGAGGGAGGGCGCGATATCGCTGAAAGGGCAGCAGGAATAGCCCAGGCTCTACCCTTTATTGAAGAAAAGGGATGGGATACCGGTATAGGCGAAAGGGGTGCCGGACTTTCAGGCGGGCAGCGTCAAAGGGTTGCAATTGCAAGGACTATCGCCTCAAATCCATCGATAATCATACTTGATGATGTAACCTCATCTCTTGACCTTGAGACCGAAAGAAAGGTTACAAGGGGTATCTATGATGAACTGAATAATGCCACAGTTCTTATCATAAGTCAGAAAATAAAAACCATTAAGGAAAGTGACAGGATTATTGTAATGGATAAAGGCAGAATAATCGGGACAGGAACTCACGAAGAACTTCTCAATAGTAATGACATATACAGGCAGATAGCTGAGACACAAAATGAGTATATCCAGTAGAGATAAGGAACCGGTTTAATGGAAAATAAAGGTAATTATAAACGACGAAGGCCATCGGAAGAACCCCGGGGAGGGCCCGGCAGTGTTAATATTGAATCAGCCAAAGACGTAAAGGGTGCATTTAAAAGGCTTTTTGCCTATTTCGGGACACAGAAAATACTTCTCGCCATTTCCAGCTTAATCATCTTTATCAGTGTCTTCCTTGGGACGATTGGCCCGGCTGTTCTTGGTAAGGCTATTACTAACTACCTTGAAAGAGACCCCAACCTTTCTCTGTTTTTAAGACAGGTGGTTATTCTCCTTGTAATATATGCAGGTGCCTGGGTTACAGAGGCATTTACAAGAATTATACTTGTCAAGGTGTCAAATAATATCATTTTCAGGATGAGACAGGACGCCTTTAATCATATCCAGGAATTATCGATGTCATACTTTGACAGGCAGGATGTTGGTGAAATAATGTCGCGTCTTACAAATGACATTGAGGCTATCGAGCAGGGCGTTAACAATGTATTCAGTGAGGGGCTCAGGGGGCTCTTAAGTGTGATAATGACCCTCTTCGCCATGCTTATGCTGAATGTGCGCTTTACTCTGATAGTTGTTGCAACTGTTCCCCTAATGGCCTTTGTAGCTGCAATTATAGCAATCAGGGTAAGAAAGGCCTTCAGGGTAAACCAGCAGAAGATAGCTGATTTAAGCATAAAAGTAGAAGAATCAGTATCAGGTGTCAAGGTTATCAAGACTTTTGGTATGGAAGATAAGGAAATCCGGGACTTTGACAGGGTCAGCATTGAAGCCAGGGATGCAGGAACAATCGCCGAGATACTGTCTCATATTTTTATGCCTGTTATGCAGTTGATAACTTCCATTATACTTGCTCTGCTGGTAGGCATAGGAGGTTTCCTAGTTCTCAGAAACAGTACAGTATTTTCTATCGGTCTTCTGGCCAGTTTCATAATGTATTCACGAAATTTCCTCTGGCCTATGCAGCAGATTGCAGGGATCTATAATGTGGTCCAGTCGGCACTTGCCGGAGCAGAAAGGGTCTTTGAGATCCTGGACACTAAACCCGTTATCCTTGAAGGACCTGATCCTGTTTCTTTCAGGGAAGGAGATATCGTTTTCAGGAATGTACACTTCTCCTACGAAGAGGATAAGCCGGTTCTTGAAGGTATTAATTTAACGATACCCCTTGGCAGTGCCATTGCCATAGTAGGACCAACGGGTGCCGGAAAGACCACTATGATTAATCTTCTCAACAGGTTTTATGATGTAAATCAGGGATCAATAACCATAAGCGGAACAGATATCCGCGACATGGACATTAATACATTACGTTTATCCCTTGGGGTTGTACTCCAGGAGCCCTTCTTTTTTGCTACGACTATTCGTGAAAATCTGCTTTATGGTAACCAGGACGCCACGGAAGAAGAAATGTTTGAAGCTGCAAGGCTGGCAAATGCGAGCCATTTTATCAGCAGACTGCCGAAAGGGTATGATACGGTACTTACCGAGAGGGGATTAAATATATCACAGGGAGAAAGACAGTTGCTCGGGATAACCAGGGCTATCCTGAGAAATCCGTCTATACTGATACTGGATGAAGCGACAAGCAATATAGACAGTCTCATCGAGGCACAGATCCAGGAGGCTCTGACAATCCTCATGAAGGGTAGAACATGCCTGACAATCGCCCATCGTCTTTCCACCATAAAAAATGCAGATCGCATTGTCGTGATACATAATCACAGGATTATTGAAGAGGGTACATACACTGAACTGATAGAAAAAAACGGTTTTTATGCGCACTTATATGCCATGCAGCAGATCCAGAAAGATATTACTGAAGATATGTTTAAATAGGAATTTACTTAACTTCATTATGAATGATCCATCGCCCCAATATCGTCATACCGCGACTTGATCGCAGTATTCAGTATTTTTTCCATCCTCTCCCATGCCCTCTGCGCTACCTGTCCCGTCTTCTTACCGGGGCGTAGCTTCTCCGGCCACCATTTTATCCCGCCATAGCTTCATGCGACGGTGGAAGCTTTAGCTGATTTTGAACAGTTTGTTTTAAACATTCTAATGATATCAGAGTGTTATTGTAGTATAAATTTATCTTGGCACTACCGGTTTCTTATTTAACC
>JASFHE010000105.1:0-13307 GCA_050123415.1 Desulfobacteraceae bacterium
TACCCGAGCTTTGCTGCGACCTTTTCTGCTACTTCTTTTCCCATACTGTAGGAACCGCGCGAGATTGTAATTATTGACATTTTGTCTCCCTTTATTTTTTCTAAAATCCGTAAAAAATATAAATGGCCCCTATCATTACTATAATAAACAGGACACTCATGATACCGCCGGCCTTCATGAAATCCACACTCCTGTATCTTCCGGGCCCCATGTAAAGTGCGTTAACCTGGTGGGTCGGAAGCAGGAAGGAGTTACTGGTGGCAATACCGACTATAAGGGCGGCCATACGCGGATCAGCACCAATCCCTGAAGCCATATTAACCACCAGTGGCACAAGAAGCACTGTCGCACCCACATTTGATATTACGAGCGTAAAAACTGTGGAAAGTATGGCAATTATAGTCATGAGTACTATGGGCTCTACCTCTCCGGTGGCAGAAAGTACTGTCCTGGCAATCCAGGCGGCAGTACCGGTCTTTTCAGTTGCCATGCCTAAAGGTATGAGTCCTCCCAGAAGAAAAACTGTCCGCCAGTCGACCGACTCATATGCCTCATCAATACTCAGCACCCTGGTAATGACCATACCGAGAGCACCTGTCATGAGGCATACGGAAAGCTGAAGTTTAAAAACCAGGATCATTGTCAATGACACAGCAAGCCATATTCCCGCCAGGGCGGCCTTTTCGGGGCGCATCAATTCAACATCCACAGGCGTCGTAAAAAGCAGGTCACCCTCATCATGAAGCATCTTCAGCTTTTTCCATGTGCCGTGTATTAAAATTGAATCTCCAACCCGAAGCGGGAATTCGTCAATATGAGAACGATAAATTTCCCCCTGCCGGTATATTGCCATTGGAGTCACTGAATATTTTTCCTGAAGATTGACTGCGTTGATGTTTTTTCCTTCGTATGATGATCTCGGCGCAACAACAGCCTCAACAGTTCCTGATATTTGTGAGTCAATGTCATTTGCAAAGGTTTGCAGGCTTTCCTTGAGGACCATGTCCTCCACCCGGGCCATCCTCTCTACATCCTTTTTCTTTCCAAAAACAACTAAATCCACCTTTGATCTGATAATGGTATCACCTGAAGGTGATTTAACCTTAATGTCAGGCGGTTCTGTAATGGCTACAACATTTACGAGGTAATTTTTTCTGAGGTCAGCCACCCTCACCGGTTCACGATAATCTGTAAAATTGTCAGGAGTCCTGAGCTCATAGGGTGTACCCATCTCATCAATCGGACTTTCAGTTTGAGCTGAGGACCGGACATCCTCCTGAATATTTTTTACTCCCCGGGGAAGAACGAATCTTCCGAAAATTATAAAATATATAATCCCGCTAACAACAAGGGAAAGCCCAACCGGTGTTACATCAAAAAGAGAAAAAGGCTCCAGCTTGAAAGGTATTATCAGGTCATTAAGAAGAATCAAAGGGCTTGACCCGACCAGTGTTATGGTTCCGCCGAGTATCGCGCTGAAGCCTATTGGCATTAAAAGCCGGCTTATGGGGATGTTAAATGATTTACTTATACGCTGGATCGCTGGAAGAAACAGCGCTGCCGCCCCTATATTCTGCATGAAGCTTGAAATAACAGCAATAGCCATTGATATAGCGATAATAATGTTTGACTGACTCCTGCCGGCAATTTTTAAAATGGGTTTTACAAGCTTGTTGATAAGGCCCGTCTTATCAAGACCTGCCCCGATTATTATAACCGCAATAATGGATACAACCGCGTTACTGCTTAAACCGATAAAAGCCTCTGCTGGAGTTACCAGTTTCAGCAGGGGTAGTGTAACCATCATGAGGATCGCAACAACATCGAGCCTTATCCATTCTGTGATAAACAGGAATACAGCAACAGCAATCATTGACATAACGAGAATCATTTCAGGTGTTAGGCTATCCATTAATATCTTTCCTTTTCAATTTTAAAAAAATTTCCCATCATCCGCTTTTATTATCAGTATTGTGACCTCCGGCTGCGATCAGAGGACATTCCAGAATATCAGCAACCTTTGTCAACCAGTGTGACTTTCGGCTATGGCCTGCATCCGGGATTGTCTCATCACTTCCCCAGATCACCGCCTGGAAGGCAGGTCTTTCCGCCAGAAATTTTAACAGCTCCTGTGAGGCATCACCTACCCTTATAGCGACACTTACAGGTATCCCCTGTTTAAGAAGCTCCGAAGATATTTCACCAAGGATCTTGCTGATCCTTGTTTCTATTTTCTGTATGGATTTTCTTTTGGAATCTATAGAAAGCCGGTTAGGAAACGACATCTCCATCAGCATGAGGAAGGTGACATCCGAATCCATGCGATGGGCGAGTTCACTTGAATATTTAACCGCGTGATCGCAGACCTTCTCATTTTCAAATATTACAAGTATATTTTTGAACATTACCGGATTTCCCGTCCGTTCCCATGATCGGATTAAATGTAAATTAACAAGATGATGCGGCTTGATGAAAAATATAAAGCATCTTCCATGCCAGTCATTCGCAATTGATATCAAATTGATTTTATTAGTTATTCTTGATTTATTCTGAAATCAAAGAAGGACCTGAATGTTGCATTATGAAACAATGCCTGAACTGAACAGGCATGGGAGGGGCATATTTCAGAAAGGAATTGGAATGTTTTAAAAACGAACTGCCATGTTGCAAATAACAATAAGTTATTCCAGGCCGTATTTCTTCATCTTACGCCAGAGCGACGCGCGGTCAATACCGAGTATTTCGGCTGTGACTTTCTTCGCACCCCCTGTAACCTGGAGCACATGGGATATATAATCCTGCTCGAGTTCTTCAAGCTTCAAGAGATTATTATGGGATTTCCGGTAGGAATATAATTTAATTTCGGAAAGATCGGACGGAAGGTCATGGGCATGTATGACATCCGTCCTGCACATGGCTACCGCGTGTTCCAGAATATTTTCAAGCTCTCTTATATTCCCGGGAAAGGTATAATTATTTATCAGTTCCATCGCCTCTTCTGAGATTGCCGTAATCCTCTTTTTTGTCTTCTTCAGACATTTTTCAAGAATATGATAGGCTAGGAGAGGAATATCCTCACTATGCTCGGTAAGCCTCGGAAGAGCAATGTTCACCACGTTAAGGCGAAAATAAAGATCATACCTGAAATCACCTGCATCGGCTGCTGTTTTGAGGTCCTTTGCCGTGGCTGCTAAAATCCTTACATCAATAGGTATCGGTGTAGTACCTCCAACCCGTAAAATCTCTCTTTCCTGAATTACACGCAAAAGCTTAATCTGCATGGAAAGGGGCATGTCTCCTATTTCATCCAGGAATACTGTTCCTCCATTGGCTGTTTCAAGCAGACCGGCCTTTTGCGATGTCGCCCCTGTATAGGAATCTTTTTCGTGTCCAAAGAGTTCGTTGTCGATAAGCTCTTCATTAAAAGCCGCGCAGTTAAAGGCGATAAATGGCTCTTCGCACCGGTCACTAACCGAATGGATCAGCCTTGCAGCCAGTTCCTTTCCTGTACCTGACTCACCGGAAATAAGAACATTGCAGTCAGTGGGTGCTATCTGACGGATTATCTCTTTGATACGGAGGATGGCGGGGCTTTTCCCGATAATAACAGGCTCAACGGGATGAGAAGCAGTCTTTCTGACCTCCCGTCCCTCATCCCGTAATACTTTATCTTTTAAGGCGTTTTGGACCTTTTCGCGGATTTGATCAGGCGTAAAGGGCTTTTTCAAATAATGGTAGGCCCCATGTTTTGTAGCCTCAATTGCCCCGTCAAGTGAAGCATAACCGGTAATGAGAATAACTTCAATTTCAGGCGCAATGGATTTAACGCAGTTGAGAAAACTCAGCCCGTCTATATAGGGCATTTTAATGTCACTTATTACAATGTCATATGATTCATGCTCTATTTGTTCCAGGGCCTTCACAGGATTTATGCATGTGGAGACAATGTGCCCCGACTTCTCAAGAATCCGTCTGAGGTTTTTAAGCACAATGGCTTCATCATCAACCACGATAATTCGGCCAGTTATGATTTCTTTGTTATTTTCCGGGGCCATATGATTTTCTTTATTTTATTGATAATGTTGCAGAATTTAACATATGAGAAATGTTTTGGCAATGGCGATGAAAACAAGGCGCAGGGTGCTGGGCTCAAGGCACAGGGGGGTTGCTCCTACAATGTTTACAAATATCCAGGGTGTTTGAAATAGATTGTAGGGGTGGGCCCCTGTGCCCACCCGTTTTTTCCCTGCGCCTTGTACCAGATAGCAACGTACAAATCGTTTTACAGCAGCTACGGTTGACATTCTCATGATCTCATTATAAAACTCCCTCATTCTCAGGGCGGGGTGAAATTCCCCACCGGCGGTATCCCGTAATTCCACGGGGAGCCCGCGAGCGCTTCTTTTAAGGAAAAAGAAGGTCAGCAGATCTGGTGCGATGCCAGGGCCGACGGTTACAGTCCGGATGGAAGAGGATGAGCCTGTATGCACAGAGCAGATCCTTTATTTCAATGGATTCTACTGCTCTGCATGCCTTGTGCTTTTTTTCCACGCCCTGATTCTGTCAATCTTATTTTACAAAGGAGAAAGTCATGAATCAGAGTAAAATCACTTTAACCAGAGAAAATTTTCAATTAAAAGTAGAGTTGTGTCTTGATTCCCTCAAGAGCGGAAACGGTGTGATTGTAACAGATGATGAGTACCGGGAAAATGAGGGAGACCTTATTTTTCCGGCAGAGTCATTAACAAATGAACAGATGGCCATGCTTATTCGTGAATGCAGCGGAATCGTTTGCCTTTGTTTACAGGAAGATATCGTGAATAAACTGAACCTTCCAATGATGGTCGAAGATAATAGAAGTAAATATGGAACGGCATTTACAATATCTATAGAGGCGGCGAAAGGCGTAACCACGGGAGTATCTGCGGCTGATCGTGTCACTACGGTAAAAAAGGCCATAGCTGATAATGCCTCACCGGAAGATATACACAGCCCCGGTCATGTATTTCCCCTTAAGGCACGTAAAGGAGGAGTACTTGAAAGGTCAGGCCACACAGAGGCAACAGTGGATCTTATGGCAATGGCAGGCCTTAAACCATGCGGGGTATTGTGCGAAATAATGAATCCGGACGGTACAATGGCAAGATTCCCGGAGTTAAAGATGTTTTCGGAAAAATACGGAATTCCCATGGTGACAGTTCAGGATATTATTGAATACAGGAAGATTATCGGAATGAATTGTAACGGAGAAAACAATGTATGAAAATAATTTAAACTGGCAAACATGGTTAAAAAACGGTGACAAGTACCTTAACGCTGCAACACCAAAAGGCAAAAAAAGCCGCTTTGGAACCGATATAAGGTACAATCTGCTGGCTATGTCGTTAGAAAAACTCATATCAAAGACATATAATTTTATTGATCCAAAGGGAAATTCCCCCTATACTTTACCCCCAAGACTGGTAATACATTATAAAAATAATCCGATTCAATAATCACATTTGAATCCAGGAGGTGAATATGATCCCGAGTAACCGAAGCTGGCTTCCCCCCTACCTTGATCCCGGTGCATTTCTTCCGGCAGCCCAGGAATGTGTTGTCCTGTTCAACGAGCCCCCCTTCCTTTTTCAGGACTTTGTAGCCCGTGCAATGCGTTTTCTGGAAAGTGATACAGTTAATAAAATGGGGTTCAAATACGATAAAAAAGCGGCTCTTCCCTGCAAATGGAAATGCTCTGATGAATCTCTATTTGGTGTTGACCTGTGCCTCTATTCGTTTACGGGACAGTATCCCTTTGACAAGGGCAAGATCGGCGGTATGTATAATGAAGGCTCGCTTGGCGCAGCCGTCCATCATGCAGCAATCAACCTTGACTTTGGCGGCTCTCACGTTGGCTATATCCCGGGCAAGCATGGCGGCCGGTTTGGCAATGTACACAGGCCCCTTCATGAAACAGAGCATTCTTCTGACTGCGGATATCTCATGTCATTTATCACTCCCTTTAAACAGGCATACGACGACGCCCGGGAAAACATTCTTATTTTTTCAATAGAGGGTGAAGACGGTGTTTTTGTGTCCATTCCAAATGAATATCTACAGCCCGGATGGTCAAGTCACCGAATCAAGCTGCTGGTGGACATAGAAACTTTTACAAGCCGCATTGTAGATTACGATATTAATAAACCCTACACACACAAAGTGGCAGGCAGGACACTTTTCCGGTTAAATGAAGAATTCCTTTCAAAGGTCCCTCCAGAGGCGGCTAAAGAATTCCGCACAACGGAAGAAACGCCTATCGGAGTCGAACTTACTGCCGATTATTTCAATATCTTTGACAGCCAGGCCGAACTGGGAGGAGACGGTGCCCCTGTTGACAGGCTACTCCCATATCTAAAATGGATACTTTCCTCCAAGCTGGCACCATACCAGCTCAAAATTGCGGTAACCAACACTAACATAGAGTACAATAAACTTACGGACAGCGTGCGAAGTGAAGCTTTTATGCCCTATGGTTTTGCAAGTTTTACAGGTATTTTTATAGATATTTTCGATGAAGACCTGGGATACTACATTAATCTCTTTCAACCGACCGGGATAAGCATTAAGCCCCAGGGTAAAATCCGGGAGATCGAAATCCCGCCTGCAGAGGTACGTGATATATTCCAGAAGCTGGAACCCGCAAAGCCTGTTATTCCCTGTGAAAATGTATTGAACTATATAAACGCGGAGAAAACACTGGATAAGTTCACCTATAAACCTGGTGTTTTCCAGCGAAGGTGGAAAGAACTGCATCCAGGAGATTGATTATTACCTGTCTATCGCTGATGATCCGGCATATCTTCCGGTAATTCAACTGAAAACTCAATAAGCCCCATTACTTTACCATCCTGGTGCCATGTGGTCTGATGAATAAGTTTTTTCTTATTGTTTTTCGTAATAGTGTAGGTATTGCATATATCATCTTTCAGCAATTTTTTTATAATTTCACAGGACCTAGGATTGTGGTAGTCAAAGATATTTTTACCGACCAGGTCCCTGCCTCCATATTTCTCAAATGTTTTGAAGGCCTTTTCATTCATGAAAAGAACAATCCCGTCTTTATCACAAACAGTGATAGCAGTATCCAGTTCTTTAAAAAATTTGGTATCCATATTTATTCCGGTCCCATCATGCCTTTTTTACCAGAAGACAGGCCCATTCTCCCATTATTGTTTCACTGATTCTTATCAAACCATATTTGGAAATATCTTCTTGGATCATACTGATCTGCTCTTTTAGTATTCCGGAAAAAATAATTAATCCGTCAGGAGCAAGCACATTTGGAAAAAACGGATTAAGCTCGAGAATGGTATTCTTAATCAGGTTGGCAGCAACAATATCATACTGCTTTTCTATTTCTTCAAGGGGTGTGGTGGACAAATCAATTTTAACGGGGATTTCATTAAGATCTATATTCTTTTCCGCCCACCTTACTGCTTCGGGGTCGATATCGATTGCCGTAATTTCCTTTGCCCCGAGCATTGCCCCGTATACCGAGAGAATCCCGCTGCCTGTGCCAACATCGAGCATTGTCCAGGGCTTCCCCGGTACATTTTCTTCGGTAGCCTGAAGGCACATCCTGGTGGATTCATGTTTTCCTGTTCCAAATGCAGTCCCGGGATCTATCCTTATAACATGACAGTTTACCGGATCGGGCATTGCCTCCCAGGCAGGTAAAATCATCAGGTTGTCTGTGATTTTTTCCAGATAGAAAAAGCTGCGCCAGCTTGTACCCCAGTCCTGGTTTGCTATTTCCCTGATGTCCAGGACAGGAGCCGGAATTTCAGGGAAGAGTTCGGTTAACTTACTGAGAAATGTTTCAATATTCTTTCTTACAGCTTCCGGGTTGTTTTCTTTTGGCAGGTATGCCTTCATAGAGGCATCTTCAAAGTCTTCTGACACAACACCGTCGCAACCCATGTCCATAAGAAATGCACTGCACGCCTCCCGGGCCGAGGGATCAACATCTATTGTTATCTCCAGCCACCCGGGATGATCGGTACTATCGTTTGAATTTTGTTCCAATGTAATCGATTCACCACAGAATGCACAGTAGAGGCAAGGCATGCCTCACCTCTACATTTTCATAAATCAGATCTATGCCTTTTCAAAAACGTAGTTCATCTGACCATTGGGAAGTTTGTTCACAACGGCCTTCAGATCCATTCCGGCTTTTATTTCATCATCGGTCAGATCGCTGCTGATTCTTCCGAACACCTTGTATTCACCAAAATCAACCACCGCGATGCAGTACGGCAGATCGTTTTCAAACCCTATAGGCGCATATTCAAGTTTGCTGTAGGTCACCAGTTTTCCGGTGCCGTCCACATCAAACCAGTCCATATTACTGGTTAAACACTTATAGCAGTCAGCCCTTGGCGGGAAAAACTTAGTTCCGCAATCCTTACATTGGGTTCCAGACACCTTTCCCTCTTCAAGTATATTGATAAAATCGTTCACCTTCGATGTGGATGTGAAACTTACTGTTCCGAACTTGCTGAATCTTACATCAATATCTTTTTTCCCCATGTTAGTCCCTCCCCAGTATTGTTACGTTACCGTAAAGGCCAACGCCGCCTATGTTATGCACCAGACCGAATTGAGGGTCCTTTACCTGCATTTCACCGGCCTCATCCCTTAACTGGAGAACAATCGTCCTCACCTGAGATCCGCCTGTAGCACCGATCGGATGTCCTTTTGATAAAAGGCCTCCGTCTACATTAACAGGAATGCTTCCTTCCTTATAGGTTTCCTTTGACCTGATAAGATCCTTGCCTTCGCCCGGTTTTGCAAAACCCAGATTTTCATAGGCCATCATTTCAGCTATTGTAAAGCAGTCATGCACTTCGGCAACATCAATGTGCTTTGGAGTAATTCCTGCCATCTTATATGCCTGCTCCCCAGCCTGCATTCCTACTGTAAGACCCGAAAACAGGTCCCTGTTGGCCAGGTTTACTGCGGTTGAGGCAGCACCGATACCCTTGATCCATACAGGCTTCTTTGAAAAGAGTTTTGCCTTTTCTTCATTGGCAACGATCAGGCATGAGCTTCCGTCCGCATTGGCGCAGCAGTCTCCGACCCTTAAGGGGCTTGCTACAGGCCCTGACATTGTATTCTCAGGATCACTGAACATATCAAATGTAACAGGTTTTCTGTAAACAGCCTTTTCGTTTATCTGGCCATATGTGGCTGCCTTTACCCTTATAAGGGCAAGGTCGTCGGGCGTTGTGCCGTATTTTTCAAAATGGCCCCTTGCATATGTTGCATAATATGCAGGCATCATAGTCCCGAACGGGCTTTCCCACTGGATATCCGCGCCCCTGCCCATTCTTTCCTGGGATTCTGCCGATGATATCTCTGACATCTTCTGAAAACCAACTACTGCAACAACATCATGCAGGCCTGACGCTACCAGTGAATAGGCTATCTTTAGGCCCGTACTGCTCGAAGAACAGAGGGTTTCCACGTAAAATGTCGGCTGTGGTGTCAAGCCAAGATATTCTGCCAGAACACCGGCCGGTGATCTCTGCTTATCATATTCAGGCGAAGAACATATTACCGAAGCATTAATATCAGTTGTTGCTATCTGTGCGTCCTGCATAGCTTCTCTGAAGCCTTCAAAGGCCAGTTCCCTGATCGACCCGGGATATCCGCGTACAAAAGCGCTTTGGCCAACTCCTATAATTGCTACTTTTCCCATAAAATCCTCCTTATTTTCATCCGTTAAAACCGGTTGATTTATTATGCCCCTTTCAGGCTTTGCCTGAAAGAAAAATAAGTAATCTTTCGGATTCATAATCCGTAAATCATTCAATATAGGTAAGAATATAAACAGGGTCAAGTCAAAAGGGGAAACGAAAATCTATCAAATTAAATGGATTTGATTTAATTTGATAGAAATAACAATAAATGGTATTAGAAAATACCGTTCTTTTAATTATCTCAAATAAAAGGAAAATTGATGGAGAAGACAAAAGACCTGCTGATAAAAAAGGGTGTTAAAATCCCCTGCCCTGAGAGTGTTGAAATAGGCGATGACATAAATCCGGACAGGATTTCCGGCGATAATGTTATTATCCATTCGGGATGTAAACTTTACGGACCAGAAACCCTTATTCTGCCCGGTGTAAAACTGGGATATGAAACCCCTGCCACGATCCATGACTGCCAGGTCGGTAAAAATGTGGAATTAAGCGGCGGGTATTATTTAGGATCAACCTTCCTGGAAAACTCCGGCATGGGCTCCGGCGCACATATAAGGCAGGCATGTCTTCTTGAAGAAGGTGCCAGGGGCGCCCATACCGTTGGTCTCAAGCAGACGATCCTTTTTCCTTTTGTGACACTTGGAAGCCTTATCAACTTTTGCGACTGCCTGATGGCAGGCGGGACTGACAGCAAAAACCACAGCGAGGTGGGGAGTTCATATATCCATTTTAATTATACCCAGAATCAGGATAAGGCAACCGCAAGTCTTGTCGGGGACATCCCCAGGGGTGTAATGATAAACCAGAAGCCCATATTTCTTGGCGGACAGGGCGGAATGGTCGGGCCAGTGACAATAGAATACGGCACCATTGTTGCGGCAGGCACTATCGTAAGAAAGGACATAGACAAACCGGACACAATGCTTCTCGGGAATCCTGCCATTGCGCGTTCAATGCCCTTTCATGCGAATCTTTACTCAAACCTTTCCAGGATAATAAAGCTTAATATTAACTATATTGCCAGCCTCATCGCACTGAGGGCCTGGTATATTAATATCCGGTCATTGTTTATATGTGACGACTTTGAGAAGGAACTTCATAAAGGTGCAGTCGAAAAGCTTGATGCTGCTATCGGTGAAAGGCTGAAACAGTTAAGAAAGATTGCAGAGAAAATGCCTGAGTCCATAGAAGTCCAGAAATCCATATCAGATAAACCTTCTGAAAAAATGATTACAAAGAAAAAGGAGTATGGAGAAAAATGGCCTGATATTGAAGAATTCCTCAAGGGAAGCCTGGAAGAAAACAATGATAACCAGGACAGGGATGATTTTACAAAAATTATAGAGAATGCAATTTCCCAAAAGGGGTACAATTATATCACAGTTGTCAAGGGGCTCGAAAAAGGAGAATCACAGAAAGGCAGTGACTGGCTCCAGGGAATTGTTGACAGTATAAACAGCAGGGTTTGGGAGTTTTTACCTTCGTTTTAGTATTCTAAAAAGAGAGGAAAATGGCAAAACTTTTCGGAACAGACGGTATAAGGGGGATCGCAGGACAATACCCTATTGATGTTGAAACAGGAAAAAGGCTTGGATACTTTTTGGTGGGTTTCTGCAAAGACAGGGGAAAAAGCACGGATATAATAACAGGCCGTGATACAAGGGAATCAGGTGAAATCCTTGAAAAGGCTGTGTCTGCCGGTATCCTGGCCGCGGGCGGCACTGTAAAATCGGCCGGTGAAATCCCCACTCCAGGAGCCGCTTTTCTGGCAAAAAATCAAGGCTGCGGGGCAGGAGTTGTTATATCCGCGTCCCATAATCCATTTGACTATAATGGTTTTAAGATTTTTTCAGGTGACGGCTATAAATTCTCAGAAGCGGAAGAAATTGAGATTGAAGATAAAATCCTTGATAAAGCTGCTGAGTTATCAATTCCTGATCTTGAATGTCTGAATATTATTGAAAATGCAAAAAATGATTTCAGAACCTTTTTACAAAATATCGTTCATGACAAAGGAAAATTAAAGAAATATTCAATAGTTATCGACTGTTCAAACGGGGCCGCATCCGGCATCGCTCCAACCCTTTTTAATGATCTTGGAGTTAAAACGGATATAATATTTGCCGAACCTGACGGGAAAAATATAAACGATAATTGCGGGTCCCAGCATACCGGAGGTCTTAGTAAACGGGTAATTGAAAAAAATGCAGATATCGGCCTGGCCTTTGACGGTGATGCTGACAGGCTTATTGCCGTCGATGAAACAGGCACGGCCCTTACAGGAGACCAGATTATTGCCATATGCGCAAAAATGCTTCACAAAAGGAACGAACTTAATAACAACGTGGTGGTAACAACGGTTATGAGTAACATGGGTCTTGGCGCGGCATTAAAGGAGATGGATATAGACCATGAAAAAACAGGTGTCGGAGATCGCCTTGTCATGGAAAAAATGAGGGAAATCGGGAGCTCTATCGGAGGCGAAGACTCCGGGCATATTATTTTTGCCAATAATCATACAACCGGTGACGGAATTCTTTCCGCGCTTCAATTGTTGAATGCAATGGCTTTTTCTGGTAAACCACTCTCGAAATTAGCAGATATAATGAAAATTTTCCCTCAGGTCCTGATTAATGTTAAGGTAAAAAACAAACCTGAAATTACAGGCATACCTGCAATAAAACAGGAAATGGATAACGCAGAAACCGCTCTCGGTGATCATGGCAGGATACTTGTCAGATATTCCGGTACCGAGCCTCTCTGCAGGATAATGGTTGAAGGGAAAGACCGGGAAGAAATAGAAAAATATGCGAAAAACATCGCTGATATTATTGAGAAAGAACTAAATTAATTTAAGGAAAGATAGATGCCACACAGTATTATTACAGGAACAGGTTGTTATATTCCTACACGAAGAATCGAAAATAAATATTTTTTAAAAAAAGAGTTCTATAATGCCGATCATGAAAAAATGACAAAGGCAAATGAGGATATTGTAGCTACATTACAGGATATTACATGTATTAAAGAAAGGCGCTGGGTAACCGATGATCTGGTCACATCCGATATGGCATGCCTGGCCGCAAAGGAAGCCCTGAACGGACAGGATGGTGAAGACCTTGATTTTATTATAATGGGTCATAATTACGGAGACATAAAGGCCGGTACTGTAAGGGTGGACACCTGCCCGTCCCTTGCCGCAAGGGTAAAGCATCTGCTGGGGATCAAAAATCCTTATACAGTTGTCTATGATATCCCCTTCGGCTGCCCGGGCTGGTTACATGGAATGACAATTGCCGATTATTATATAAGATCTGGTGATGTAAAAAAGATAATGGTTATCGGAGCTGACACTCTTTCACGTGTAACAGATCCCCACGATGTTGACAGTATGATTTTTGCCGACGGCGCTGGGGCTGTAATCGTCGAATCGACTGAAGAAGACGCAGGCATACTCTCCCACGTCACCAGAAGTGACACAAAAGATGAAATATACCTTATATATAATGAAAAATCATATAATCCGGATAAAAATGATAACAAAATATATCTTAAGATGCATGG
>JASFHE010000106.1:0-13296 GCA_050123415.1 Desulfobacteraceae bacterium
AAAAATGCCGATTTTAATTAATACCCCCTGATTTCGATCAAAAGTGATTGGCAAAAAATAAGGGGGACACTGATTTAC
Organism: Desulfobacteraceae bacterium; assembly: GCA_050123415.1. GTDB lineage: Bacteria > Desulfobacterota > DSM-4660 > Desulfatiglandales > HGW-15 > JAAZBV01. The sequence continues at coordinate 79 of JASFHE010000106.1, forward strand.
AGTTTTATTTACAGTATGTAAATATTTTTGCAAAAGCCTCTAATGATATATACTTAAAAGTGCTTTTTACCAGTTCTAATTCTTTTATGGAGTTTAATAAAAACGGCAATACCGGAATTTGATCCCGGAGAATTGATTGTAGCGGATGAAATGCCCGGAAGTCCCAAAATACCGGCTTTAAGGCATATGATTACATGGTTTTAACTCGGAAGACACAGAGTAGAGACAAGGCAAGCCTTGTCTCTACAGAGATTCACGAATAGACAGGATTCCTATATTCATAATTATTTTTGATATTTGAACGAGACATTCAGCCTTGTCCTGTAATTCTTGATTTTCCCGTTCTCTATCGTCACATCCAGTTTTGTAACTTCGGCAATTCTCAGGTCTTTAAGTGATTCTCCTGCAGTACTAATAGCTGTTTTAGCTGCTTCTTCCCACGATTTATCACTTGTACCAACTAACTCAATTATCTTGTAAGTACTACCGGCCATGATAATCCTCCTTTGTTTAAGGTTTACAGGTCGTTCACAGGAATTTATCCTTTTTCACGCGGTTCGATATAGACAGGCTGCCCCATTTCAGCAAAAGTAAAGGTATGGAAGACGTTGTAACCATTGTAATCAAGTACCCTCAGATCATCGTTTTGTTTAAGGTCTCCCATAATAACATTGTATTGGTTCCCGTATTTCTTCATAACCTGCTCAAGCTGCAGCTCAATAGCTATGTATTTTTTTATACCCTTGTCTGCCAGTTTTGTGATCAATTTTGGATCTTTAAAGGATTCGTAGCTGGTTAAAATAAGTATTGGCCCTGTTCCTGTAAAAATGATGCCTGCTTTCATAGCTTAGCCTCCTTCCTGTCTTGAGGTTAAATATATAATAAAACCTGAAACCGGATATCGAGCGCTGGTTTTTCAGGATCAGAAGACTATAGGAGAAATAAATGAGAAGAGAATTGAATAAAATTTACAACAGGAATAGATTGTTAATCTGATTAACGTGAGTGAAACATAATATAATTATAAAACAAATTTATTCTTAGTCAACTGTAACTATCAGTAATTTTATATTTAAAAATACAGGTAAATGGTTTATAACCCCTATAGCAGGAAAATGAAGAATCGCCATTCCAAAGCCAACAATAGTATTTGAGGTATTTATCTAAAGGATTATTAATGACAACAATATATCCTATATATGTAGTTGATGACGAGCAATCGATCTGTGATTCTTTAAAAGGAATTTTTTCAGATGAAGGTTATGAAATTGTTACCTGTCTGGATGCAAAAACACTATTTAAAAAAGCCGCGAAAATTCCTCCCGCTCTGGTGCTGCTTGATATATGGCTGCCGGATATTGACGGGCTTGAGGTTTTAACCAAACTTAGAGAAAAATATCCTGATACCGCTGTTATAATGATGAGCGGTCACGCCGGTATTAATTCGGCAGTTACTGCAATTAAAAAAGGTGCATCCGATTTTCTTGAAAAACCATTAAACATAGACGTCCTGCTGGAAAAAGTGAGTAACGCTTTAAAGACACAGGGAGAAAAAGACTTCCAGATACACCTGCCGGATAATAAGACAAAGATACTCCAGGATGAAGATAATAAGATTGGAATCGCATCAGTTGTTGAAACAAATAGTCCGCAGAGAACACTGAAAGGTAATATAGTCTTAAACGGTACCGGCCTGATGAGCGGACGAAATACAGGTATTATTATAAGTCCTCTGGAGGAGAATCAGGGTGTTATTTTCGAAACCCTGGATGGAAAACGGATCCCTGCACATATTACTTCACTTGAAAATTATACTTCAGACCCTCAAAAACAGACTTTTACTGCAAACTCAACAGCTCTCAGGATTAACGGCAATCATATACGTACTGTTGAGCATCTAATGGCTACTTTTTATATGTATGGAATAAGTAATGTCCTTGTAAAAGTTGATGAAGAAATCCCCAACGTTGATGGATCTGCCGAAGATTTCTGTCGATTGATAAAAGAAACAGGAGTCGTTAAACAGAACGCTTTTTCAAAAAAAATTGTCATTAATAAAAAGATATGCATTGGTACCGAGGATAATAACGAGAAATATATATGTGCACAGCCATATAAAGGGTTTGAGATATCAATGCGGATAAACTATCCAGCACCTATATTTGAACAGACCTTTTCATTCAATTCGAAAAAACATTCATTTACAACAGAGATAGCACCTGCCCGAACTTTTAATACATTTGAAAATATCGGTATGGCTCAAAAAATGGGAAAAGTGGGCGGCGGTTACCTTGACTCACACATAATAATCCATGACGGAGAAATTATAAATACAAAGCTCAAATATCCGGATGAATTTGTCAGGCATAAAATTCTGGACATTATTGGTGACCTCTATTTACTGGGGTATCCCATCCAGGGAAAAATAAAAGCCAACATGACTTCACATGGATTCAATCATGCCTTTGCGCAGAAATTATTTAATTGCTTTCAAAAGGCGTGATTTTATTGAAACTTTTTAAAATAATAACTGTCTATATATAGAAGATTAGGTTATTAATACGTATTACTGATTTTGAGTTGAATACTGGAGCCATTGATGGTATCCATATTCATCCTTTTGAGAACTTAAATTCTCTTATTTGTGTTCTTTTATTTTTCCCAACCGCATTAACAAAATTGCATTTCAAATTAAGATTTCTGTTTTGCATTGTATTCGTTCGAACGCTATTTATTACCTGCTTTTCATGCTACAGGGGGAAAGATGATTTATTTACCAGTCAGTACCACTAAAAGGAACAATACACTTAATTTTTCAGGAAAAAGGGCAGTGGAAATTATGACCATTTTTAAAAGTGTATTTTTCATCCTTTTATTCGCATTCTGTTATACCCTGATTATTTCAGATCATACATGTGCTCAATCTGACACATATTACAAACCACCGGATGAACAATACAGACTGCTGGGATTAAAAAGGGCAAAAGATAACTATGAATCTGCCAAAAAAGAACTGGATCGAAATGAAATTCTATTTAAGGAAGGCCAGATATCCCAGAAAGTATATGAAGACATTCAAAAGCAGTACAACGGCGCTGAAGTAGATTATCAGCAAAAACTGCTTGCTATCCTTTTCGAGAATCAATATGTAACCATAAGCAATGCCGTTAAATACAGCAGTGATACAGGAGAAAAGATTGTACGTATTACGCTTAATAACAGTTCAAGCGGCAGTGCAGAGTTGAAAAAACTGGTCACTTTTGACGAACAGCTATTTAAGGCTCTGGAACCCGATGTTATTAATAATGTCTATGTTTCCATAAAAAACGATGAAGGCGCTATCATAGGCCAACCCTATGAACACAAGATAGTAAGATTGCCGGCAAATCAACCTGAAGAGTTGACCTTCCTGTTATTGCAGGACCTGGATGTTGTTACTATAACTCTCCTGTACAGCAATGGCACTACTGACAGTAAAAAGATATACCTTCAAAAAGACTCATCCATAAATAAGGTTGAAATCCAGGCGGAACAATTCTCTCAGGAGGTGGAACTGGGAAATTCCGCTACATATGACCTCAGCCTGGAACTTTTCAGCGGTACCAGTGATACTTTCAAGCTTGAAGTAGTTAATTTGCCGAGTCAGATTAACCGGTATTTTGTAACTTCCGGGACAGATATACGCCTGAGCTATTTTAAATTTACTGAAAGTACAAGCACTAAAAAAGCATCTTTAAAGGTCTTTTTACCTGACCGTGCCAGTGATTCAATTAAAATGGATCAATCCATCATATTCTATGCACTGGCTATTCCCCAGAACAGGGTAAAAGAAATAAAACTGGATAATTCAAAACAATGGACTGAAAAAGAGATTATTGATTTAAATGTAGGGTATGCAAAACTTGATCTCAAGCCTAGGGGTGTAGGCGAATTGCTGGTAAAGGCGCAGCAACTGTTCTTCTCCATTAATCCAGGCGAGTCGGTAAAGGTACCGATTGAACTGGTCAACGACGGGACCAGGAGTCTTAACAATGTAGAAATAGACGTTGACTTGCCACTTAACTGGACCCATTCGGTTGATCCTAAAAATATTGATCGCCTGAATGTTTCAGAGGAAAAAAGGGCTATCATCAATATTATACCCAGCCCTGATGTAGCTCACGGACGTTATGAAGTAAGGGTGTCCACCACATCTCTATCTGATGAGCAACCCATATCAGGTGAGGATAAAACCATAAACGTTGAAATCAAGGCGGAAACCAACCTGTTGGGAATGATAATAATAATTTTATTAATCCTTGGACTGGTAGGCGGAATGGTCATCTTTGGAATTAAACTTTCGAGACGGTAATATATAAAAAATACCAATCAAGGAGGACAGAACCTATGACAGAAACAAATAACACTGAAACAAACAATTCAATAATCCTTGAAGCAGACAAACTGACCAAGCGCTATGAGGATGGCGTTCTGGCGCTTGATGAACTCACTTTCTCCATAGAAAGCTCTAAGATTTTCGCCATGCTGGGCGCAAATGGAGCAGGAAAGACAACAACCATTAACCTGTTCCTGAACTTTATTGAGCCCACAAGCGGTGAAGCCAGGGTAGCAGGGATTGTTACACATAAGGAACCGCTTCTTGCAAAGGAAAAGATCGCTTATGTATCGGAAAATGTCATGCTGTACCAGAATTTTACAGCAATGCAAAACCTGGATTATTTTGCCAAACTAGGTGGAAAGAAAGATTACTCGCGTGATGATTACCGTGATGTTTTATTAAGAGTAGGTTTGCAGGAAGAGGCCCATAACAAGCGCCTTAAAGGATTTTCTAAAGGCATGCGCCAGAAATGCGGAATAGCAATTGCCATTCTAAAGGATGCTCCCGCTATCCTTCTTGATGAACCGACTTCAGGTCTGGATCCAAAAGCAGGTTTCGAGTTTATGCAGTTACTGGACAAACTTCGGGCTGAAAGCAAATCAATATTGATGTCCACCCACGATATATTCCGTGCACGTGAAATAGCCGACACAGTCGGAATCATGAATCAGGGTAAACTTGTAATGCAGGCCGGTAAGGATGAACTGAGCGACAAGGACCTGGAACAGCTTTACATGAAATACATGGCCGGATACATGGAGGAAGCAGCTTAAATTATGCTCAAACTTATACTTTATAAAGAACTGAGGGAGATAATAGGCTCAACAAAGTTTGCCGTTACATTCGGCATATGTTCCATTCTTATTATCCTCGCCTTTTTTACCGGTATAAAAAACTATCAGACCGGAATGCAGGAATATAATGCTTCAAAGGCAGCCGAACTTCAAAAGCATGAAAAGGAGACTGACTGGAAAGATGTCAGAAATCTTCAGATTTATCTTACACCAAAACCACTGGCTTCACTGGTTATGGGTGTATCCAATGACCTCGGAAGAACAGCGTATATTACAGGTGGAAGTATCCCTCCCCTTGCTGACAGTACATACAGTCAGCAGCCTGTTTTTGCTGTATTCCGCTTTCTGGATCTGGAGTTTGTCTTTCAAATAATACTTTCCCTGTTCGCAATCCTTTTTGCTTTTGATGCCATTAATGGTGAAAAAGAGAGAGGAACCTTAAGGCTGTCATTTGCCAACTCCCTTCCAAGGGCAAATTATATACTGGGGAAGATTATCGGATCATTTCTGGCACTTGTACTGCCATTACTGATTCACATCCTGATTGGTATATTGATGCTGCCACTTTTTGGAGTTGTTTTGTCAAGTGATGAATGGATAAGGCTTGGAATGTTCATTGTAACAGGTTTTCTCTATCTGGGGGTATTCCTGACACTGTCGGTATTCATATCCTCTCTGACACAGCGTTCTTCAAGTTCTTTCCTGTTTCTTCTGGTTATATGGGTTTTTTCAGTACTTATTATCCCCAGAGCCTCTGTTTTAATCGCCGGAAATATGGTTGAAGTCCCTTCTCTGGAAGGAATTTCCATTCAGCGTCTCCAGTTGCAGAGGCAGAATTCCCAGGAATTCAGCCAAAAAATCAAGGAGCTCTACAGAAATTTAATGGAGGAATTGCGCCAAAGTGAGGATAAGAGTCAGGAAGCTCAAAAGAGGGGATTTAAGAAGATAGATGATGCCATTGAAAAACTCCTGGCTGAAAATGATAAAAAGGTGGAAGACCTGTTAAGCCGCCTTCATGAAGAACGTCGCAATAAACAGATCGGGCAGGAAAAGCTTGCCTTTAATATTTCGCGTATTTCACCAACCCGCCGTATTTACCCTGGCTGCAACAACCCTGTCAGGGACATCTATGGAATTACAGCAGCACTTCCGGGAAAGAGCAGCCGCATTTTCGGAATCTTTTGCCGAATTCTATCGCGAAAAAACAGGATTTAATATCGGGGACCAACTCACTATCAGCAGGGCCATGAGCGAGGAAAAGAGACAGCAGGATAAAAAACAGCTCAAACCCATTAATACCGGGGATATACCCGAGTTTGTATATCAGCCGCCTGAAGTATCCCATATTTTAAAAGAGTCATTACCCGATATTACTATATTAATTCTGTTTAACTTTGTTTTTTTCGCTGGAGCTTTTTTGGTTTTCCTTCGTTATGACCTCCGTTAACAAGAGAGTTGATTATGATTAAGATATTAATAGAAAAAGAACTGAAGTCTATTTTGCTGAGTCCTAAATTTATCGCGGTTTTTTCCGTTTGTTCGATCCTGATTCTCCTGAGTATTTATATCGGTATCCAGGATTACAGGGCAGCTATGGCCCACTATGAAACAGTCACTGCCCAGGGAGAGCAGCAGATGCAGGACGAAACAAGCTGGCAGGCCCTGAGGCCGGGGGTGACACGATATCCAAATCCTATGCAGATATTTGTATCCGGAATCCAGAACGATATCGGCAGGCAGGCTACAATAAGCTCATATGGAACTGTAAAACTGAATAACAGTAATTATTCCGAAAATATTATTTTTGCAGTTTTCAGGTCAATGGACCTGATGTTTATTGTACAGATTGTTCTGTCACTATTTGCCATACTGTTTACTTATGATGCAATTAATGGTGAACGTGAAACAGGTACACTGAAACTGAACTTTGCCAACCCGATACCGCGCACAAGCTACATTGTTGCCAAATTTATCGGTTCATGGCTGGGTCTGGTTATTCCTCTTCTGATACCTGTACTATTAGGAATTGCACTTGTATTACTCTGCAAAATACCCATTACTGCATCATACTGGCAGCAGCTTGGCATGTTCATAGGTTTATCAATTCTTTATTTCAGTTTTTTTATCTGTCTCGGAGTATTAGTATCTTCTATGACCAGACAGTCAGCAGGATCATTTCTCTATCTGCTGGTAATATGGGTCAGTATTGTTCTGATAATACCCCGGGCCGGTGTAATGATAGCCGGGCAATTTGTACCCGTGCCTACTGCTGCTGAAATATCATCAAAACTTTCACAGAAAAGAAATGAGTTTTATGAACAGTATCGAAAAAAGATGGATGAGGAGAATGAAAAACAAGACAAAGCTTATGAAAATTTATACAGAGATATGTCCTTAACAAAGGAAGAAAAACAAAAAAGGTCAAAAGAACTGTCAGATCAATATCGTACAAAAATTGATGAAGAACAGGGAAAGTACCAGCAGAAAGTAGCGGTGTATGATGCGACACTGAATGAAGACTGGCGCAACCGGAAAGCTGTACGTGAAAAACTCGGGTTTTCACTCTCAAGAATTTCACCTGCTTCCGCTTATCAACTGGCTGCCATGGATCTTGCTGAAACAGGTATGAGTTTAAAGACAAATTATGAAGATCAGATACGCGCCTATAGCGATGTTTTTAATAAATTCCGTTCTAAAAAGAATGCCGAAACGGATAACTCTTTTAACCTTATGAGTGACAAAAAGCCTGAACCATTGGATCTCAGTGAGATGCCTAAATTCAGGTATATTAATCCTGATTTGGGCAAGATATTACAATTCACGGTTATAGATACAGCTATACTATCAGGTTATATAATCTTAATCATTGCAGGGACATTCATCGCATTTATTCGGTATGATGTGAGGTAAGAGAAAAAGGGAGGAAACAACCCTGGTTATGCTCAAACTAATACTATATAAAGAACTCAGAGAAATTACAGGTTCTGCTAAATTTGCTGCTACCTTTGGTGTGTGTTCCATTCTTATTATCATGGCATTTTATACAGGTATTAAAAATTACCATACCGGAATGCAGGAATATACCGACTCAAAGGCAGCACAGCTTCAGCAGTTTGCAACAATTACAGACTGGGGCAGGGTGACCAGCAACAAGATTTTTCTTCCGCCTGAACCTCTTGCATGTCTGGTTATGGGAGTCTCAAACGATATAGGCAGAACCGCAACAGTGGACGGTGGGTCCCTTCCGTTTTTCGATGAAAGCATATACAGTGAGCAGTCGGTTTTTGCGGTGTTTCGTTTTCTGGATCTTGAGTTTGTATTTCAGATTATTTTTTCCCTGTTTGCAATACTTTTTGCTTTCGATGCTGTTAACGGGGAAAAGGAGAGGGGCACATTAAGGCTTTCCTTTGCCAATTCTGTTCCAAGGGCAAATTATATTCTCGGAAAAATCTTTGGCTCTTTTCTGGCTCTTGTTGTGCCTCTGTTAATACCGGTTCTTATCGGTATGGTGATGATGCCTCTAATGGGTGTACCGATGTCCAGTAATGAGTGGGTAAGGCTTGTTCTGTTTATATTCAGCAGCCTTCTTTACCTGGGTGTGTTTCTGACACTCTCTGTCTTCATGTCATGCCTTACAAAACGCTCATCCAGTTCATTCCTGTTTCTGCTGGTTATATGGGTTTTTTCCGTACTAATTATTCCCAGGGCCTCTGTATTAATCGCTGGAAATGCAGTGGATGTCCCATCACTTAACAGTATTTTATATCAGCAGAATCAGCTGGAAGATAAATACTCAATGGAAAGATCAAAACGATATTACGAGTTTAGCAGTAAGCTGGACCGGGAAATGTATGAAAGTGGTGATACAAGCCCTGAAGCACAAGAACGTTCTCTTAACGAATCACGTAATTTTTCTGAAAAATTAGATATTGAATACAATAAAAAAATAGAAAGCTTTGTTGGGCGTCTATATGAAGAGAGATATAATAAACAGGTAGAACAGCAGAAGCTTGCTTTTAATATATCACGGTTATCGCCTGCTTCATTGTTTACACTTGTTTCGTCAGGAATATGCGGTACTTCAATAGATTTGAAAAATAAGTTTTATGAAAATGCCGCGTCATATTCACAATCTCTTGCGGAATTTATAAAAGGTAAAACCGGCCATAACATTGGGTCTGCACCGATAAGCATATTTAATCAGGACGGCCAGATGCAGAAAAAGCCTCCAGAGCCTATTGATACAACTGAGATACCTGAGTTTATCTTTAAAGCACCTGAATTGTCGGAAGTTTTATATGATGCAATGCCTGATATTGCCATACTGCTTCTATTTAACCTGATATTCTTTTGCGGTTCATTTCTGGCGTTTCTGCGCTATGATCTGCGCTGATCGGGAGTTTAAAATATGCTCGGAACATTAATAGAAAAAGAGTTAAAGAGTATTCTGCTGAGCCCAAAGTTTGCTGCTGTTTTTTCCGTATGCTCCATTCTTATCATTCTAAGCTTTTTCCTTGGTATTGAAGATTATAAAACAGCCATGTCACAGTATGAGGCGGTTGTTTCAAATAATAATCAGCAGCTTAAAGAAACCACATCATGGGAAAGCCTGGGTACTGTGGTAGGACGCCGTCCTGATCCCATGCAGATTTTTGTAACCGGGATAGCACACGATATGGGAAGGCAGGCGCCCATGTCACGGACAATAAAATTATATAACAGCCACTATTCGGAAAATACAATTTTTGCTGTATTCAGGTCAATGGATTTAATGTTTATTGTGCAGATTGTACTATCACTTTTTGCCATACTGTTTACATATGATTCTATCTGCGGTGAAAAGGAAAGCGGCACATTAAAGTTGAGTTTCGCAAACCAGGTGCCCAGGGCAAAATATATTGCCGCAAAAATTCTGGGTTCATGGACAGGTCTTGTTATTCCCCTGCTTATACCCGTTCTACTCGGTGTGCTGCTCGTTATACTTTATGATATCCCCATGACAAAGTCACACTGGTTCAGGTTCTCTGTTTTAATGGGATTCTCATTCCTTTACTTCAGCTTTTTTCTCTGTCTGGGTATTTTTATGTCGTCACTTACCAGAAGGGCTTCAGCATCATTTCTTTTCCTTCTTGTTATATGGGTATGCTGTGTTCTGATTATTCCCCGAACAGGTGTTATGCTCGCAGGACACTTTGTTAAAGTTCCAACAGCAACTGAAATTGCTTCTAAATTTTTACAAAAAAACAGGGAGTTTGTTGAGGAATACAGGAAGGAAAGCGATAAGTATATGAAAGAATCAATGGAAAAAATGCAGTCTATAATTGCTTCAAATCAATCCAACCGGGAAGAACTGGAGGCGAAATTAAAGGAACATAACGATAATACTCTATTAAATATTAAGAAAAGAGGGGCAAAGCTTTCAGAAAAAAGGTCCGCATATGATTCTTTTTTAAAAGAAGACTGGAGGAACCGGAAGATAGTAAGAGAGAAACTTGGTTTTTCATTATCAAGGTTTTCTCCTGCATCGGCTTTTCAGTTGGCAGCTGATAATCTTGCAGAAACAGGTATTGACCTGAAATATAAATATGAAGATCAGTTGCGTAACTACAGGGATATTTTTACTAAATTCCGTACAGAGAAGCATTTAAAAGAAAATAGCAGTTATGAGGCATATAAGGCCAGAATGGAAGGAAATGTTAAACCCATTGATGTCAGTGACGTTCCTCAGTTTGAATTTGCGAGTGCAGATATAAGCCAGTTACTACAGAAGAGTGTAGTGGATATGGGAATACTGTCTTTTTATATCCTGCTTGCCATTGCCGGGTCATTTATCGCCTTCATTCGATATGACGTAAGGTAAGGTTATATACAAGCCATGCTGAAGCTGATAATTTACAAAGAGCTTAAGGAGATAACAGGTTCTGCAAAATTTGCCGCTACCTTTGGTATATGCTCCATACTCATCATTCTCGCTTTTTTTACCGGAATACAAAACTACCATAGTGGAGTCAGGGAGTATGAGGCATCAAAGGCAGCTCAACAGAGTCAGTTTGAAGCAAGCAAATCATGGAGTGATGTGCCACGGCGCACTGCCTATCTTCCCCAGGAACCGCTGGCAGCACTGGTTATGGGAATATCCAATGATATTGGCCGGGCAGCCAATCTCTATGATACTAATTACCAGGTAATGCGCGACAGTACCTACAGTCAGAAGACGGTATTTGCGGTGTTCCGTTTTCTGGATCTTGAATTTGTTTTTATGATTGTGCTCTCTCTGTTTGCAATCCTCTTTGCCTTTGATGCTGTTAATGGCAGGAGAGGGGATATTAAGACTGTCATGCCAATTTATATACTGCATCAACTCAAACACAAGCCCGCTTGTTTCCATATCCATATATGCAATTTTAAGTATTCCCAGGTCTGACTTCATTTGGACACTGGCGCCGTTTTCACTAAGCCTGACAGTATTCTCTAATTACGTTACTGAGTTTATTGTACATCCTGTGTCTTGTTGTCCGGGGTCTGGTCGTCAAGAACTTCCAGAAGTTCTACATCGAATATTAAAACTTCGTTGGGACCGATCTGCTGGCCGACGCCACTTTCGCCATAGGCAAGGTCAGCCGGAATAAACAGCTTGTATTTCCCGCCTTCCTTCATTAACTGAAGGCCCTCGGTCCATCCTTTGATTACCTGGTCAGCCTGGAATGTAACAGGCTCTCCCCGCTTATATGAGCTGTCAAACACGGTTCCGTCAAGTTTGGTGCCCTCGTAATGCACCCTGATCTTATCGGATATTCCCGGGGATTTGCCTTTTCCTTCTTTCAGTACTTTGTACTGCAGCCCGCTCTCCGTGGTAACAACTCCCTCTCCGGTTTTATTTTCTTTGAGGTAAGCCTGACCCGCTTCCAGATTTTTTTGTATGGATTTTGCATACTCTTCCTGCTGTCTGGCCCTTAATTTTTCGGAAAGTGCATGGAGAAGGGGCTGGGCTTCTTCGTTCGACACCAGCAGTTCCTTCCCCTTGATTTTATCTGCAATACCTTTCTGGAGCATGGTCAAATCGATTTCATCGTTGATTTCTATAACAGACTGCGCCATGTTTGCGCCGATAGCATAACTTATTTTTTCTTTGTCTGTTTCAGGTGCAGTTGTATCTGGTTGCTGTTTTGTGTCCTGGCAGCCAATGGTAAATGCCACAAAGGCAGTACACAGAATCGTTTTCATTAGAGTTTTCATGTGAATTCCTTTCATTTTACAGGGGTAAGCCTGATATTATTCAAATTGGTCTGGACGTATGTAAGAAACAGCCGGTGAATCTTCTCTTAAATTAACGCTGACCCTATCAGATTCTCCTGCCCGATACAAATTGAATTTGTTAATCAAGCATTAGTATCTTCTCCTTTTAAAACTTTCCCGCTTTCCTTCTCCGTTTCTTTCCTCCGCAGTGCGTGTTGGCCGGATTAAGCATGGTGGCTCCTCGGTATTATTCAGTTCTTTGATGGACTTTCCGGTCGCATACAAGTGTTCTGAAGATTAAAGATATTGAAATCACACCCGGAAGAAATGGAAGTAATTAGTGCCCATCCAGAAAGAGGCTATTTCTGGATGGAGCTTTCAGCGGTCAGCTATCAGCCGTCAGCTAAGTCTCTATTTTAAAAGCCTTTTGCTGAAAGCTGAATGCTGTGTGCTGACAGCTACCGAATAAAAACTTTAGTTTTTGGATGGGCACTAATTATAATTGAATGGCAATAAACAGGCTGATATGGGTCAGGGTATGCCTTCTTATTATCCCTTTAATTTGAGTTGTATGAAATGGGCAAATTGCTTAAAAATAAGTGTAATGTTATCTAATATGATTTAATATTTATTATGTATATTAAACTTAGTTAATAATAAATCTTGATTTAATCTTTTATCAGACTTTTTTTAAACAGTTTGCCTGAAAATAAGGGGGGCAAAACATTGCTAACCTATTGATATTACAAGAAGCGAGTCAATTTATAGTGCCAAAAGGTAGTGCCACAGCAAATTCTGTAGACTATTGAC
>JASFHE010000107.1:0-13220 GCA_050123415.1 Desulfobacteraceae bacterium
TCTCTCCGCCATGATTGGTAACGATCTGGTGAACCATGGTAAGCCCCAGCCCCACCCCGGTTGTTTTTGATGTAACAAAGGGATCGTAGATGAAAGCGATTTCATCATCTTCAATACCGGAGCCTGTATCATCAATATCAATTAATATATGGTTTTCCTGTGTTTTTACCATGAATGAAATCTGCCCTCTGCCATTCATTGATTCAAGGGCATTTTCAAAGATATTTGAAAACGCTGTGAACATCTGGGACTCATCTATATTTACATCCGGAAGGTCTTTTTCCACGGATAACTTAATGTCAATGTTCCGCTTTTTTGCCTGAGGTTCATAGACTTTTACTGTCTTTTCTATTACCGGGACGATGCTCCCCGGCGAAGGATCTGAGGTTTGTACCTCTGCAAGCCTGTGCACCTGTTTTACAAGCCTTTCCAGCCTTAAGGTTTCTCCAAGTATTATCTCTGAATATTTTGATACTTCAGGATCATTACCATGATTATCCTTAAGCCTTCGTGCAAAACCCCCTATCACCGTAACGGGATTTCTTATTTCATGGGCAACACTATTTACCAGGTGCCCCATTGCCGCGATTCGCTCAGCTCGTATAAGTTTTTCCTCGGCGTTTTTTAATTCCCGGGCAGTTGATGCAAATTTCTGTTCAAGCATTTCATACAGCCTGGCGTTTTCAATGGCTACAGCTATCTGCATTGAAAGACTGTTTAATATTTCCATATCGGATTCATTAAAATGTTCCCCTGTCTTCTTATTCAGGACCTGGATTGCCCCTGTTTTCTTTCCACGCAGCATCAGGGGAACACATATCATTGACCTTGTCTTAAAGCCTGTAAGCAGATCAAATCTGTTATTGAATCTCTTTTCCTTCTGAACATCATTGATAACCATTGGAATGCCTGATTCCACAACGTGACCGGCGATTCCGTCACCTATTTTTATGCGGATGTTTTTTACGGGGTCTTTTTTTTCTCCCCTTGCAAGCCTTATAAAAAGCTCGCTTTTTTCATCATCTATTTCATAGATAGTGCTTGCTTCGGCATTAATAAACTCTTCTGCGCACTTCATGGCATAATCCAGGACGGTTTCTATTTTAAGAGAAGAGTTAATAAGAGAACTGAATTTAAGAACCGTATTCAACTCACGATAATAGATATTATCTTTACTGTCGGACATTGAAAACTCCGGATTTGAATGTTTGGCAGAATTAATGATACCCCTTTTCCCGGAATCAGGAAATCATTTTAAAAGGTGAGAGATCGGTACCATGGATATATTTGTTGTGTTTATTTCCTGAATAAACATATTGATCATTTTTGCGGTCTCTGGAAAGGGATGGCCGATGCCTATTGCATAACCGTGTTTTAATGCGGCTCTTCTAAGCCTTTTAAGCTGCATGCGTATGAAGGACTCGTCCTGAAGATTATCAATAAATACATTTCGTCGAACAGCGGAGATATGTAATGTTTTTGCAGTGTTATACCCAGTTGACCGATTTGTGGTAAGGCTGTCCACAAAAAATAATCCTTCATCCCTTACGACAGATAATGCCTCTTTCATCTCCGTTCCGCAGGCGGTAAACCGGGAGCCCATATGGTTGTTTATTCCTGTTACATAGGGTGTTTCTGAAATGTTCTCTTTAATCATGTCCACTATCTTTTCCGGAGGATCCTTGACATATAGCGCGCCCGGTCCGGGATCAATGGCAGGATCAAGAGGCTCCATGGGCTGATGAAGCATCACTTCGTATCCTTCACGGTGGATTTTTTCTGCCAGACAGGAAGACATGGGAAGCTTTGGCAGGATGGAAAAGGTAAAAGGTGCGCCAATCCTAAGAAAAAGATCCAGGCGGGACTCACTGAAACCTATATCGTCAATTATTATGGATATCTGTGGATTTTCTTCAGAATATGTGCAGGCAAAGGCCCTTGACCAGCACCCCAAACCCAGAAGGCTGCCAGTCAAAAAAAAAGAGCTTTTAATTAAAAAGTCCCGCCTTTCAATCCCCACGTTTTTATCCGGCATGCAGTTACCTTAAAATCGGAAGTAATATGAAGAAGTTAGATTTTTGTACAATAAATTGTGGTATTGGTCAAGACTAAATCTATATGTTGTATAAATTATATGGCGGGGGATATGGAAATATCAGGCAATTATATCCAGTACGGATCCAAGCATTTCTTCCCTGGTTTTAATCACCTTTAAATTGGCCTCAAATCCTCTTTGATCTGTTATGGTACCGGGTATTTCTTCGGTCAGATCCACATTTGAAGGCTGAGCCTCTTCAGAGGTATTTTCTTCGGTATTTACTGAGGCAAGCTCATTATCAGGGTCTACTTTTCGAATTTCTGTCTTTACTTCGCCATTTTCTCCTTCAGAGTATATGGCGCGGCTTTTTTTAAAATTCTCGGATTCCGAATTGGCTATATTATTGGACTTTACAGCCAGACCGGTTCCAAAGGCCTTTAAAGCAGATAAGTTATTGCTAATTGAAGAAATCATCTTTTACTCCTGCATAATATTTTAACTCCAAAAAGTGGACCAGTATCTATATCGGCAAAGACTTTCCTTTTCTTTAATCTTTCAGAAAAATTCTGAGTTATCAGCCGCTGTCACTGACAAAAATAAGGTGCTGAACATGGCCTGAAACGATATAAATTTTTTGCAAAGGGTAGTAAGATATGGTAGTTATGGGATAAATGCTGTTATCCTCCGTTTTCAGGCGCAAATAAAATGAAAAAAGGCAATAACTGGAATGATCACTATACGAAAAAGGCAAAGGAGGAGAAATGGCTTGCCAGATCAGTCTACAAACTTGAAGAGATCGATAAAAAACAAAGGCTGATAAAAAATGGCGACCATGTTATGGACCTGGGCTGTTATCCGGGGTCATGGTCACAATATGTCATTAAAAAAGTTGGTAAAAACGGGGAAGTGATCGGCATTGATCTATTAATTCCTCAAAAGATATCCGCACCGAATTTTACCTTTATTAAAGGCGATATTCTCAATCTTGAAACAGAGCAATTGTTAAAGGATGCGGGAGAGATAGACCTGCTGTTAAGTGATATGGCGCCAAAAACAACCGGAAATAAATTAACCGATTGCGCAAGGTCTCTCGAACTGGCAAAAAAGGCCCTTGAAATTGCCATAGTGCTGCTAAAAAAAAACCGTCATTTTTTATGCAAGGTCTTTGAGGGCGAGGATTTTAAGGAATTTAAAGATCAGGCTATAAAATATTTTGAACAGGTCAGGCTTATACGCCCCCCGGCAGTAAGGAAAAGAAGCAGGGAAATTTATCTGCTCGGAATAAAAAAGATATAAATAACAGATAGTTCAGGAGGCAATAAATGTCAGGACATAATAAATGGAGCTCGATAAAGCATAAAAAAGGCGCAGCTGACGCGAAGAGGGGAAGGATTTTCACCCGCCTCATAAAGGAGATAACAGTTGCGGCCAAGATGGGTGGCGGTGACCCTGATGGAAATCCAAGGCTCAGGTCCGCTATTATGACGGCAAAGGCAGAAAACATGCCCAAGGATAATATAGAAAGGGCCATCAAAAAAGGAACCGGAGAGCTCGAAGGTGTAAGTTATGATGAGATAACCTATGAGGGATATGGGCCGGGCGGTGTTGCCATACTTGTTGAGTGTCTCACGGATAATAAAAACAGGACAGTCGCGGATATTAAGTATATATTTGACCGCCATGCCGGCAATCTCGGTGAGCCCGGCTGTGTTGCCTGGATGTTTGAAAAAAAGGGGCTGATCGTTTTTGATGGCGACAAGGTTGACGAAGAAAAGCTGCTTGACATAGCGCTCGAGGCCGGAGCCGATGATGTTAAAGAGGAAGACGGCGGATTTGAGGTTTTAATTCCGCCCTCTGATTTTGAGACGGTAAAACAGGCATTTGATGATGCGGGGCAGGAATACACGGTTGCGGAGGTAAGTATGATCCCGCAGAATACTGTAAAACTTGAAGGGAAAAAGGCAGAACAGATGCTTACCCTGCTTGAAGCACTGGAAGACAATGATGATGTAAACAATGTCTATGCCAATTTTGATATCCCGGACGAAGTCATGGAGGCCATAGGATAATGATTGTGCTGGGGGTTGATCCCGGCTCCAGAATTACCGGTTACGGCATTTTACAAAAAAAGAATAATGTTATCAGCTGTGTTGCATCAGGAACCATAGAATCATCCGGGAACATTCCCTTTTACGACCGGATCTACAAAATATTTACAGGCATGGTTGATATAATGGAAGAATATCAACCGGATGAAATGGCCATTGAGGACGTTTTTTATGCCAAGAACATAAAGAGCAGTCTGAAACTGGGTCATGCAAGGGGAGCGGCTCTGATAGCTGCTGTTAAATGTAATGTCAGGATTTATGAGTACACTCCCCTTGAAATAAAGCAGTCTGTTGTTGGTTACGGCCGGGCAACAAAGGATCAGGTAAGAACCATGATTCAGATGATATTGAATCTGCCAGCCAGACTGGGCCCGGATACTTCCGATGCCATTGCCGCGGCAATATGTCACCTGAACTGGACAAGGTATGAGAAAAAGAAATGATTGCTCATTTGAAAGGCGTTTTATTAAGCAAATCCACGGACACCATTATTATAGACAATAACGGGCTGGGGTATGAGGTATTTGTACCTCTTTCCACCTTTTATACATTGCCTGATGAAGACGGACAGGAGGTAAGTCTCCATATTCATACCCACGTAAGGGAGGACGCCTTTCTCCTCTTTGGTTTTAATACTGTTCTTGAGAAAAAGATTTTCAGGCTGCTTATCTCTGTTTCAGGTATCGGGCCAAAACTTGCAATCAATATTTTATCAGGCATAGGGCCGGACTCTCTGCTTGAGGCAATCGCACAGGGAGATGTGGCAAGGCTTCAGTCGATTCCCGGAGTAGGAAAAAAGACGGCCGAAAGAATATCTCTTGAGCTGAAGGACAAGGCGCAGTCGACCAGGTCTGATGTTGAGCTTCCTCCCCTTAAGGTTGCTTCCCGGGAAGACAGGGAGATCCGGGATGATGCACTGTCAGCGCTTGTTAATCTTGGCTATTCCGCCAAGGCCGCGGGAAATGCCGTGGACAGGGCATTGTCCAGACCATGTGAAGCAACCCTTGAAACAATCATTACCGAGGCATTGAGAGTGCTTGCCTGATACCCGGAATATGGATGAACATGGATAGTGAAAGAATAATAGATCCTGAACTGCACGACGACGAGATCCCTGCGGAGACCAGTCTGAGGCCGACCTGTTTTGCTGAATATATCGGCCAGACAGAGGCAAAAAGGAACCTCAAGGTATATATTGAAGCAGCAAAAGCACGTTCGGATGCGCTTGATCATGTCCTGTTCCACGGGTCGCCCGGCCTGGGTAAAACATCAATAGCAAATGTTATTGCTTATGAGCTTGGAGTAAATTTTGTAAGCACCTCGGGCCCGGTAATAGAACGCCCCGGTGATCTTGCCGCAATACTGACAAGCCTGCAGCCAAGGGATGTGCTTTTTATTGACGAGGTGCACAGGCTTAACCATGTTGTTGAGGAAATCCTCTACCCGGCAATGGAGGACTTCCAACTGGATATAATAATCGGCCAGGGGCCTTCGGCACGCACGATGAAGATACCTGTTCAGCCCTTTACTCTTGTGGGAGCGACCACCCGGACGGGGCTCCTGACTCCTCCCCTGAGAGAACGGTTCGGAGTGATCCAGAGGGTTGAGTTTTATTCTGACGAAGAACTCAGGCAGATTGCCACCAGGTCTGCGTCTATCCTTGGTATTCCCATAGAGGAAGACGGCGCCCTGGAAATAGCCAGAAGGTCAAGGGGAACACCAAGGGTTGCAAACCGTATCCTGAGACGTGTAAGGGATTTTGCCCAGGTTGAAGGGGACGGCGTTATAACAAAAGAGGTCTCCATGCATGCCCTTAACATGCTGAATGTGGATGAGCTTGGTCTGGACAAGATGGACAGGAATATCATGCTTACAATAATCAACAATTATGACGGCGGCCCTATTGGTCTTGATACACTTGCAGCCGCGGTCTGTGAAGAAAAGGATACTATAGAAGATGTGTACGAACCCTTTTTAATACAAAAGGGATTTATCAAGAGGACCCCAAGGGGAAGGGTTGCAACAAGACCTGCCTACAGTCATTTTAAAATTGATTTCAAAGAGGATACACAGAAAAGACTTTTTTAATTTGAACAGAGAGTATAAAATAGAAGTTAAACAATCTACCATTTTAAAAAAGGAGCCATGCCATTTCTGATTTTTCCCAAAACCAGAGCCAGATAACCACATTTCATATCTTGAAACAGGACAGGAAGCACCTGAGAAGCCAGCTCAGGCTCCACTCCAAATGGAAAAAGACTGTCCTCATAGTTCCCCTGCTCGCGAGTGAATATACAAAGCCGGAAAATCTGCCGGTTTTTGAAAACATTCTTAGACAGCTGAAGGATGTCGGATATTTATCTGATATTATTTTCGGTCTGGACAGGGCAACGGAAAAGGATGTGGTTCAGCTCAGAGATCTGATAGATAAATACAGGATAAAAAATCACCTTATACAATGGAATGACGGACCGGGCTTTAAAAGCATATATAACAGGCTCAATGATGCGGGCTTTAACATAAGTGAACCGGGCAAGGGAAAAAACATGTTTCTCAGCTTCGGTATAGCAATTGCCCTTGGAGCAGAATCCGTAGGCCTGATAGATGCAGACATCAGGACATTTAAAAGCGCCCAGCTTGACCGGCTTTTTTACCCTGTGGTTGCACTTAATTATGACTTTTCAAAGGCATATTATTCCAGGATAATGGACAAGGCCCTGTACGGCCGGGTAAAAAGACTGCTGCTGGACCCTCTTCTTCTTGCCCTTAAGAGAAAGTTTGCTGAAAGCCGTGAAGAAAAAATGCTTAAGCTTATAGATTTTCTTCTGGGCTTCAACTACCAGCTCTCAGGCGAAGTGGTCTTTCACGTGGATCTCTTAAAGAAAATGAGGTTTGCAACTAACTGGGGTGTAGAAATATTTACCCTTATAGAGGTGTTCAGAAAGGCGTCCTCCCCTGCCCAGGTAATGTTTTCAAGGGAACCCTTTGACCACAAGCATCAAAGCGTTTCAAAGGAAAATAAGACCAAAGGCCTTAACCGCATGGCTGTAGATATTGTTACTACCCTTATGAATGCCCTTGTGATAGAAGAAGGTCTTGAAATATCAGAGACGTTTTTCAGGGACCTTGCCATAACCTACCAGGCAGTGGCCGAGGAGCAGATAAAAAAATATTCTGATGATGCAGGTTTCAGTAATCTTACGCATGACAGGGATTACGAAGAAATAATGGTAAGGGATGTATTCAGAAATTCCATACTAAGTGCAGGTGAGTTATTAAGTGCACCATACAGGATGACAGAGAGATTCTTAAGGTTTGTTAATACTCATTCCGAGTTTAAACCTTTTCTTGAAAAGGGGCTGGCAGAAACCATTCTCAAGGTAGAAAGCAAGGCACAGCAGAGCATTTTTGAATTTCCCCAGACAGTGTCCTGGGAGAGAGTATATAATAAGCTTCCGGGGATCTCCTATGAACTTATTGAAGTTGTAGAGCAGGAAAAACACAGGTTTTCCGGAAAATAAGTACACGGGAGATATTTTTATATCCTACGCCGATAAAAATGGAGAAGGTTTATCTCTTTTTTAATATTTACAGATCTGGACGATACGCTTCTGGATCATGACAGCTATAAATGGGAAAAGGCCGGGCCTGCCCTTAAATACTGCATTAAATCAAATATACCGGTAATTCTTGTTTCAAGTAAAACCCGGGCAGAAATTCAGGTAATTCACAGGACAATGGGATTGGATTTTCCATTTGTTTCCGAAAATGGCGGGGGCATTTTTTTTCCGCTGAAATATGAAAAGGATTTAAGAGGCAGCGAATTTTCCATATCAGAGGGTTTTATTAAACTTACACTTGGAAAGCCCTATAAGGATCTGCTGGTTTATCTTGAAGATATTGCAGAAGAGACAGGATTAAGGATCCGGGGTTTTTCGCAGATGAATCGTGAAGAGGTAAAGGATCTTACCGGACTGACCGGGGACCAGTGCAGACTGGCACTTGAGCGTGAATTTGACGAGCCTTTTATTGTTGAAGGACCTGAAGCTATTAATATGGAATCTCTTTTTTTATCTGCGGAAAAAAGGGGGTTAAGGATTTCAGAAGGGGGAAGATTCTTTCATCTCCATGGCGACAGTAATAAAGGAAGGGCAGCGGACCGGCTTGTTTCGTTTTTTAAAAAACAGCATGCCAAAGTATATTCGATAGCCCTGGGCGACAGTCCAAATGATTTCGGGATGTTTGATGTTGTGGATCAACCCGTACTAATCAAGTCATCGAGGAGTATTACCGATATAAATATAAAAGAGAAGTATCCGGGTATTATAATCACTGATAAATATGGTCCCGAGGGCTGGAATGAAGCAGTTATGGGGCTGCTAAAAACGGAAAGGGAGGTCTTATCTAATGTTTGAAAGTGAAGCAAACCCCGATAATATAACAAAGGCTGATCTTGTAGTAAGTATACCATCCTATAATGAAGCGGACTCAATAGCCTTTCCCACAACCCAGGCAAGTATCGGTATAAAAAAGTATTTTCCTGATAAAAAGGCGGTTATTATTAACTGCGATAACAACTCCCCTGATAATACAAAGCAGGCCTTTCTGGAAACCGAGACAGAGGTTCCCAAGATATATCTCTCCACAGCCCCGGATGTCAGGGGAAAGGGCAATAATTTTATCAACCTGTTTAAAAAGGTGATTGAACTTCAGGCAAAGGCAATCGTGGTTGTTGACGCTGACTTAAAGAGCATTACCCCTGAATGGATCAAGCATCTTGGAGAACCGCTCTTCAACGGTTTTTCATATATTGCACCCCTCTATATCAGGCATAAATATGACGGCACCATAACCAACGGGATTGCCTATCCTTTGTCCAGGGCCCTCTACGGAAGAAGGGTGCGTCAGCCCATAGGCGGAGACTTCGGCTTTAGCGGAAAACTGGCAAAGGCCTATCTTGAAAGTGATGTATGGGATGACGCAACCGCAAATTTCGGGATAGATATCTGGATGACCACCCTTGCCTTTACTCAGCGTGTCCGGGTTTGCCAGTCCTTTATGGGCAGACCCAAGATACACAGGCCAAAGGACCCGGCAGCATCACTCGGGCCTATGTTCAGAGAAGTGGTTGGAACAATCTTTTCTCTTATGAAGAGTTTTGAAGGCAACTGGCTGAAGGTAAAATACAGCAGGCCTACGGCCATTTACGGATTCGGGCTTGGAGAAACAGAGGCCCCGCCAAAGGTAGACGTTAATACGGACAAGCTGATTGATAATTTTCACAATGGATTCAATCAGTATGATAAAATCTGGAAAAATGTCCTTTCCAAAGATATATATATGAAACTGCATGAAATCAAAGAGATGACAAAGGACGTTTTCGCATTTCCAACAGACCTGTGGGCAAGGGTGCTCTATGACTGGGCGATTGCATACAGGGACTCTGATGATACTGATTCATTGATGGACTCCCTTATACCTCTCTATTTTGGGAAGACATTATCATTTGTTAAAAAGACCGAGAAGATGACCATCCAGCAGGCTGAAGCAGCCATTGAAGAAGACTGTATGATATTTGAATCTACAAAGCCTTATCTTGCCAGGAAGTGGAATAAAAAATAGGCGCAAGGCACAGGGCACATGGCTCAAGGTCCGGCTAATTAAATTTTCAGCTTTTCCTTGCGCCCTGAGCCTTACGCCTTGTGCCGGCTGGCATACCCCGAAAAATATTTTATGCGGTGAATACTTACCTTAACAACATTTTATTTCACCAACACCATTCTCACATCCATTACGTTTGTTTTTGTTGGACCGGTTATAAGCAGGTCTCCTGTTTTTTTCAGGTAGTTGTAGGAATCATTGTTATTAAAATATTCTACGGCACTTATCCCGGCAGTCTTTCCCCTTTTGAGAGTAAGCGGGTCTACTATGCCTCCTGCCGCATCAGTAGGGCCGTCATTGCCGTCTGTTCCGCCGCTTAACATGACGACATTTTCTTTCATGTCAGAGATATCCATTGCAGAAACAAGACAGAACTCCTGGTTTCGTCCCCCCATGCCCTTCCCTTTTATTGTCACGGTTGTCTCTCCGCCTGATATTATGCAGCAGGGAGGTGACATGGGTCTTCCTGTTTTGACTATCTCTCTTGCTATGGCGCAATGCGCGCCTGCAATATCCTTTGTTTCCCCTTCGATCATGGAGGATAAAATCAGGGTTTTATATCCGAGCTTCTTCGCCTCTTCCTCCGCAGCTTCAAGTGCAAGGATATTGCTGCCTATTATGAGGTTGTATACTTTATCAAAGACAGGATCACCCTCTTTGGGGGTGTCTTCTATGTTCCCATCCATCCCGGCCTTTAGATGATTCTTTACGGATTCCGGTATGTCTTCCAGCTTGTATTTTTCTATTATACCCCGGGCATCCTTAAAACTGCTCATGTCCGGTACAAAAGGTCCTGACGCTATTACATCCATCCTGTCGCCAACAACATCGGACAGCATAAGGTTGATGGTCGTGGCTGGAAACGCAGACCTGGCCATCTGCCCGCCCTTGGTTGATGAGATGTGCTTTCTGATACAGTTTATTTCATCTATGCTTGCCCCGCACTTGAGAAGCTTTTGCGTCATAGCCTGTTTTTCTTCAAGCAGGATATTTCCGGCAGGCTGCGGAAGCAGTGCAGAACCTCCGCCCGAGATAAGAGAAAAGACAAGGTCCCTGTCTCCTGCGCTTTTAGTAAGCTCAAGGATTTTTTTAGTACCGGAAACACCATTCCGGTCTGGCAAGGGATGGTCTGCCTCTACTGTTTCGGTGTATGACAGCTCATCCGTAAAGCCGTATTTAACGACAATCAGGCCTTTAGTAATCCTGTCTCTGAGGAGGTCTTCCATTGCCCTTGCCATTGGGGCAGTTGCTTTGCCACCTCCAACAAGAAAAATCCTTTCATAATCATCAATGTTGAGTTGGTTAACCGGCTTTTCCTCCGGCCCTGTTTTCAGTTGACTTCCTTCAAGGCGCACAAATCTTTTCACTGCTTCATAGGGGTTGACGGGTTTAAGAGATGCCTTAAAACATTGAATCGCTTCGGTCCTCATTTGATCAAGAAGATTTTCTGATCCTGACATCATTAATGCCTCCTTTCAAATGGGTTACTGATTATTATTGATATGAGTGGACCTAACTTATTCCTTGACAATATATCGGGATTTCCATACTTATTCATCAATCATAAAGGGTTATTTTTATTGCGAAGCGCAAGGCCTAATACCTCGTCGCTTGCTACGGTTAAACGGATTTAGTCTTTAGTTGATACCCCGCTGCTTGTGGTGGGGTAGTTCATTATATCAACTTAATCATATTATTTATACTGTCTTGTATAATTTCCGACTCACCGGAACCATTGTTTCATATTTTTTCTTAAAGAGACCATCGTTTTTGATACAGAATATCGTTTAATTTATTTTTGTAGGAGTAACTGTCTATTTTGTTTAATCTTTGATCGTTTTCAAAACGGTTATCAATAATAACACCGTTTTAAAGGACACGGAGGGAATAATTATGATGGATTATTTTTCTCAATATAACAGTTCGGAAATGTTTTTTCTTATTTGTGCTGTTGTCGGCGGCTTTTTTGTAATCATAAAATTTATTATGCAGTTTTTAGGCCTTGATCATGATGGCGGGGCGGACTTTGATATGGATGGTCATGATATAGATGCCCAGCATGCCGACTCGGATGTGGGATTTCATGTCCTTTCTCTTCTGGGTATTTCATCCTTTTTAATGATGTTCGGACTTGTGGGTCTGGCAATGTATAGGCAAAGCCACCAGGGATTACTTCTCTCGTTTATTGGTGCAATCGTAGCAGGCTGTGCTTCGGTATGGGTTATCGGGAAGATGTTTATGCTTGCAGGAAAAATGAAATCAAGCGGAACCATAACCATAGACAGCACTGTAGGTGCCCAGGGAAAGGTTTATATGAAAATACCGGATAACGGCGCAGGAAGAGTTCTTGTTAATGTAAAAAACAGTCTTAGAGAGTATGATGC
This sequence comes from Desulfobacteraceae bacterium, assembly GCA_050123415.1. GTDB lineage: Bacteria > Desulfobacterota > DSM-4660 > Desulfatiglandales > HGW-15 > JAAZBV01. The sequence continues at coordinate 12,192 of JASFHE010000107.1, forward strand.
ATCTTCTAATGACAGTAAAGCCATTGATACCGGAACACCCATAAGGGTTGTATGGGTTGATGGCAACCTGCTTGTAGTGGAAAAAATATAATCATTTATAGGAAAGGAGAACTATTATGGAAGGAATATGGGTAGTTGTTGCTATTGCTGCTGCAATTCTATTTTTTATGATTTTTATGTTTCTGGCATCTCGCTACAAGAGGTGCCCTTCTGATAAAATATTAGTAATCTTCGGAAAAGTCGGTGAAGGCCAGTCCGCGGAATGTATTCATGGTGGCGGCACACTTGTGTGGCCATTAATACAGGATTATGCATACCTTGATCTCACACCCATGACAATCAATATCCCGCTGCAAAATGCCCTGTCATTCCAGAATATTCGAATAAATGTCCCAAGTACATTTACGGTTGGTGTGAGCACTGAACCGGGAATTATGAACAACGCGGCTGAAAGGCTTTTGAATCTTCCACCCGAGGATATAGAAGAGATGGCAAAGGAGATAATCTTCGGTCAGCTCAGGCTTACTGTTGCGTCCCTTACAATCGAACAGATCAATCAGGACAGGGAAAAATTCCTTGAAGAGGTCAGGACAAATGTTGCTCCTGAATTGAATAAGATCGGTCTCTATCTTATAAACGTTAATATTACCGATATCACTGACAGCTCCGACTATATTGAGAGCATAGGTAAAAAGGCGGCATCAGAGGCAATTAACCAGGCAAAGGTCGATGTAGCCGAGCAGGAAAAACATGGTGAAATCGGACAGGCTGTTGCGACCAAGGAAAGGGAAATACGAGTTGCTGAGAATATTGCTGAAGCTGAAAAGGGTAAGAAAAAGGCTGAGGCAGAAAGGAGAATTTTTGTTCAGCAGCAGGAAACCTCCGCAACTATCGGTGAAGCAGAGGCAAACAGAGAAAAGGAAATACGAGTTGCTGAAAATGTAGCGGAGTCTGAGAAGGGAAAGAAAAAGGCCGAAGCAGAAAGACGAGTGTATGTGCAGGAGCAGGAAGCATCTGCCGTAGCCGGTG
>JASFHE010000108.1:0-13146 GCA_050123415.1 Desulfobacteraceae bacterium
TGTCTTTTACTGCCTGAGAGAGCATGACATTTACGAGTTTAATGATAGGCGCGTCGCTTGTATCGTCAAGAAGATCTCCGGCTTCCTCCATCACTGAAATTATGGAGTCTCCGTTTTCATCGTGCATATCCTGGAGCACCTGCTCGGCGGAATCCCTGCTGCTGTCATATATGAAGTTAATTGAAGAGAGTATCTCCGCCTTTGGCGCAAGAAAGGGTTCTGCATCTTTGATATCAAGCTGTATTTTTAAATCGTCCAGCGGTTGAAAATCAACGGGATTGTTGATCGCTATTTTCCTGGAGTCATTTGTTATCACCGGGATCATGCAGTATTTTTTTAGATATTGTATCGGAATCTTTTCGGTAAATTCGGTATTAAGATCATTGACAGAGATGGCAGGCTGATATTCCAGATGATACTGAATGCCAAGCGCCTTTAGAAGGTCGGATTCGGATAATGATTTCTTCCTTACAAGTATCTCACCTATAAGGCCTCCTTTTTCTTCCTGAAACCTTAAACCTTCCTCCAGTGCTTCCTCTGAAAGTACTTTCAGTTCCAGCAGTATTTCTCCCAAAAATTTCATATTACTCGTCTGCCTTTAAAGATTTAAGGTTGTCTTTTGCCATATCTGTGAGTTTTCTTCCTTCCTGTAACGAATCCGTTGATTCCGCCGCTCTGTCAGGGGGGTCCATAGCGATAAGTTTTTCATACATTTCAATGGCCTTTTGCTTTTCTCCCTGCATCTGATATACATAACCTATATTAAGGATCGCATAAGGATTATTCGGATTTTTATCAAGTGCCTTTCGAAAATATTTCAATGCCTTTTCATAATCCTTTAATTTAAGGTTCCTGTATCCCAGCTCCATGCGCCGCATGTCTTCCGGGACTTTTCCGTCGTTATGCATCCTGATGACACCTTCTTTTATTGTCTCAATATGCCCTTTCTTGGTTTCATAGATATCATCTGCCTCTGCCGGATTTTCGATAATATGGGGTGTAATGAAAAGATAGAGGTTCTTCTTATCCATTGAGTTTGTCTTTGATCTGAACAGCCAGCCCAAAAGGGGTACACGCCCCAGTAAAGGTACTCTGTAATTTCCCCTGTCGTCTTTAGAATCAATAAGCCCGCCAATCACCACTGTCTGGCCGTCCTTTATAGTTATAGTTGTCTTTGCATTTCTTTTAAAGGTTGTTGGCTGCCCTGCTTCATTGGTACTTGAAATCTGGCTGACTTCCTGTTCGATTTTCATTCGCACAAATCTTTCCTGGTTGATTTGAGGCGTGATATTCAGTTTGACGCCAACGTCCTTGAAATCATAATTAGTATAATCGTTCCCTGAAGTGGTTTGATCCTGTCTTGTAATATACGGCACATTATCCGTAACACTTAACTCGGCGTCTTCATTGTCGAGGGTCATTATCTGTCCTTTGGAAAAAATCTGAACGTCGGAATCAGATGAATATGCCCTGAAAACAGCGCCCAGGTCGGCAAATTCTATGCCCCCGATAGTAATTGTATTGCCAATAACTCCATATGTCAGACCTGTAGGAAAATTCACAGACCCATCGGTATTGAGGGAAGGGAAGTTATTTACACCGGGATTGGAGGCACTGAAAACAGAGGCGGAACTGCCATCTTCACCGGCTTGCCATTGAACGCCAATTTCAAGATCCTTTTTCATGCTTACTTCCATGACAAGGGCCTCTAAATAAACCATGCTTCTGGGTCGGTCCAGTTTCAGGATCACATCTTCAAGTATCTCGTACTCATCTTTTTTTGCCGTGATGATCAGTGAGTTAGTGGCCTTGTCAGCGGTAATCTGGGTATCCTTTGAAAGTCCGGATGTGGCACCCTCCTTTCCTGCCTGTTTATTCTCTTTAGGAATAGCATTAAGCGTTGCTGCCAGCTCTTCGGCGTCTGCATTCTGGAGTTCATAAACACGTATGTTTCCTTCGCCTTTGGTGTCCTGATCAAGCAGGGTGATCAGCTCCTTTATCTTCAGGGTATCCACTTCCGAGGCCACCACAATCAGGCTGTTTGTCCTGTCATCAGGTTCAATGGTTATCTGAGAGGCTGCCTGACTGGCCTTTTTTGCTGTACCAGAAGTTGCTTTAAATATAGTTTTTAGACTCGCTGCCAGTGTTGTTGCACTTGCCTGTTTCAGCGGTATAATTGAGACTTCCTCTCCTGTGCCGGGGATATCTATTGCTTTAATTATATCCAGAAGATGCGATATATTTGACTGAACATCAGTAACAATAAGCATTCCGGTCTGGTCATATGCTATTATGCCCGAACTAAAGGAATTAAGGGTTCTCTTCAGGTCACTGGGGCTTGCATAGGTTAAAGGGATTATTTGAGTTATAACTCTATCTTCAGCCTTAGTTTCGGCATTCCCAAAACGGGTTTCAAGATCTTTTTTTGTCGCATCCTTAATGGATACTATCTTTATTTGATTTCCTGAAGGAATAGTTGTAAAACCTTGAAGTTCCAGAACCGCTTCAAAGATTTTATAGGCCTCATCAACTGTTACTTTTGTGGGTTGAATGATTGTAACATTTCCTTTTACCCTGTCATGAACCAGAAAACTTTTACCTGTCAGATCACTGATCCATTTTATCAGAAAAGAGATCTCTACATTCTCCCAATTGATTTGTACAAGTTCCTCCGATGTTTCATTCTCCTTCTCCGTTCCGGCGCCGGCCTGTGGAGTGACTTTTGTGTATCTTTCATTTGATGAAGGCGTAGCAGGATTTTCCGTTTTCTGCTGTGTTGATGTTATTTTGCCTCCCTCTGATAGACGGGCGCTGTGACCGTTTCCGGGCTGAAGAAAACAAACCAAGAAAATAAGAGCTGAGAGTAAATAATAATTTTTATGTCGCATGATTAATCCTTCTGTTTTTATGGATTTTGGACCTTTATTTTTATATCGTATTTCCGTTTCAATCAGTTATGACCGTGAACTCGGCATATTCCTTAAGGTTCTCAAGATCCGGATCTTCCTTTGCCCAGTTCTTTACATTTTTATCAATCTCTATGGCCTTCAGCAGATAAGCCATTCCTTTATCCCCGTTATTCTGCAATGAGTATGTACATGCAAGATTATAATAAGGGTTTGCAAATTTGGGTTTCAGTTTCACTGCCTTTTCAAAGAAGTAAATGGCATCTTCATATTTTTCCTCATTAAGGGATAAAACACCCATATTGTTCAACGACCTGATATGCCCCGGGTCCTGCACAAGGATTTCTTTGAAAATATTTTCTGCTTTCTCCAATTTCCCTTCCTTTAAAAATGAAGTCGCCTGTGTATAGAGCGCTTCCCTGTGGCGGAGAACTTCTTTTTCTCTGATTTCTTTTTCAGTTACATCCTCTGCTGATTGAAGCTGATTATCTGTAACTGCTAATATATTATTTTTCTTTTTATGGATTACCTCCGGTGCATCACTGATTGTTCCCCTGCCAATATCAGGTCCCTGTTCAGTCTGTTTCCCGAATTTTGAGTATATAAGGAGCACAACCAGTAAAAAAATAATCAAAAATAAATAAATATACTTTTTATCAAAGGAACGTTCCATACTTCCGGGTTTCCCGATAGAACGTATGTAGCCCATGTTACTGGCATCTTTATCTTTCTGGGCTTTTTTCAGTGCCTCGTTTATATAACTCATTTTACTTCGCCATCTGATACAGAAGAGCCCTTGTCCTGGGGCCGGCCGACCCGTCGACGTGCAATCCGAAATCTTTCTGAAAGCGCTTCATCTCATTAAAAGTCGCCATGTCATATATCCCGGTGATCCTGACCATGTATCCTATTTCCTGAAGTGTTTTCTGTATCCGATCCAGGAAAGGGGCTTTCATACCTATATTCAGGACCTGATCTTCATCATGTACAGGATATACCCACGAAACCGTTTCGCTCCAGTTGTCAAACAGGAATTCCCTTGATATCTCCCTCAGGTCCCCTTCACTGTCTAAGCATTTTGCCCCTTTTTCACTGACTTCGGTAATCAGTAAGTATTCCTGGACAGCATCATCCCTGAAAACTTTTAGCCTGAAGGGTTTTTTAAGCATTATGTAATATTCAGGTGCCAGTTCAAAGTCGACAAGATTTAAACGGCTTCTTTTCTCATCTTTATTTACAGCATGTCTGTAAAAGAGGGAAAATATCTGTGTAGTACTGTCTTCCTCTCCCAGAAACAGACTCGGGACCTTTTTAGAAACCTTTACTGCCGCAGTATTATCTTCAATAACCGGGGTTATTTCTTTATTTTTGGGGCTGTCTATAAAATTAAAAAAAACATCTCTTTTACTGAATCCGGCAATGGCGACAGCAGCAAATGTAAAAATAAGCAGCAGAAAAATAAATGCATGTCTTAATCCGTACAGGCTGTTCGAGCTTTTCTTTGTACTATCGAATCCATAAAGATCCTGCGCCGCCTTTTCTATGATTTTTGCTGTCACAGTATATGTTTCATTGGTATAGGCTATAAGAAGCGCCCTGTCGCAAATACTGTTTATCCTTCTTGGAATACCGTTTGATTTTGAATACAGCTTCTTGTATGCCCCCTCGGTGAAGTTGATGTTTCCATGACTCTCGGCTACCACAAGCCTGTGCTCTACGTATCCTTTAATATCTTTATATCCGAGCGGTTTTAAAAAATAACGTACGATTATCCTGTCATTAAGCTGCCTCAGTGATGGCGCGCCAATAATATCATTAAGTTCCGGCTGCCCTATTAATACTATCTGGATTAGTTTCTCCCTTTCTGTCTCCAGGTTTGAAAGCATCCTCAATTGTTCAAGAACATCCCTGGAGAGATTTTGAGCTTCATCGATTAATAGAACGGCATTTCCCCCGTTACTGAAATTTTCAAGAAGAAACCGGTTAAGCGCGTCAATATAATCTTTCTTGGCAGTTGCGTTTGAGTCAAGATTGACATCAAATTCCTGCACAATCAGTTCAAGGAGCTCGATATCAGATATCAATGAATTAAGTATAAGTGCGCTTTTTGTATTTCCGTCCAGCCTGCCGAGAAGCTCGCGGCAAAGTGTAGTCTTCCCGGCCCCGATTCCGCCTGTTATCAGGATAAATCCTTTTCTCTCGTTAATACCATAAAGGAGATGATCAATCGCCTCCCTGTGGTTCGCACTGAGAAAAAGATATCTCGGGTCAGGCGTCAGGTTAAATGGTGTCTCTGTAAGTCCGAAAAATGAATTATACATTTTTTCACACTGCCTTAATTCGTATATTTAATCCCGGGCAGCAGATCGTATTATCTGAACCTGAGATTAATGTCCCTTTCTCTTCCTCTTCTTATCAGCTTAAGCGATACATTCTCTTTAGACTGTAAATCTTCATACAATGATATCAGGTCTTCCGGGCTTCTTATTTCATTTCCTTCCACACTTTTCACAATATCCCCGTTTCTCAGGCCCATTTTTCTGAAAATGGAGCCGACCTTGACCCCGGTGATTGCCAGTCCGTCCGGTTCACCATCTGAAAAATGGGGCTTGATGGATGCCTGGGTAAGGAGGTTCTGAAGATCGGAAAGAGCCTCTTCAACATCATCTCTTTGTAATGGTATTGTCCGTGTGGGGACAGAAGTACTTGCTCGTCGTACGGGCTCCCTGACTGGCGAATATGATGCTGCACTTGTCCGGGTCGGCTCTTCATTTTTTTCCAGAATTTCATCTTTGCCATTTACACTCAGGACCACTTTGTTTGTGAGAATATTTTTTATCAAGGCGCCTTCAACACTGTCCCCTATATAATACATGCCCTGCGGGGGGCGCTTAGACTTGACCGAGATAATAGCAACAGACTTTTCCTGGTTATATACACCTGTGCCAATGAGGCTGATGTTAAGAGTCGTAGGCTCAAGATTTTCCAGTTCGGAGGTATCCATATCCGGGCTTAATATATCTGATGCAATTTTTCCGAAGATACTCCTGCGAGTAATAGCGTCATAGTCTCTTTGTCTTTGTATTCTGCTCTTTTTTGATTCACTTGGTTTTTGGGTTACCGAAGCCTTTTCAAAATCGGGCTGATCAAGCTTTGCCTCAAAAATGAGGTAAAATGTGTTAACTCCGACGAAAATAATAGCGCCGATGGCCAGGATATTTAATATTGTATAAATGTGTTTTGTCATAATAAGTTTTTTATTTATCTGAAGTTATATGACCACCTTTCGAGTGTACCCCGAATATCAACCGGTAATCTACCGTCCCTCATTTTATTCTTCATAAGATTGACAGCCTTCTCTACTCCCGGCATCTCCTGTGCCAGGGAAGGTGAAGGTTCAATCTCCGCCGTAATACTTAACCTGCTTGACCAGAAATCATTACTGATCTGTACTGTACCTGTTGCATTGCCGTTTACCGGCCCGCCTGTCATATTCAGGTCTTTTATGTTCAGTTTTCTATTATCAAGAACACCGGAGAAATTGATTTCTCTATATTCTACCCTATCCATACCTAAAAAGGGTTTAAGAAATTTAACCTTGCCGTCAGCCAGATCCAGATATATCTCTGTATTTCCCCTTAAAGGATCGGAAAGATCGCCAATAAGTTTTATTTTGCCAGTCAGTGTTCCTTCTATCCTCTGACTGATTGCCGGGTGTATAAAAATATTTTCATCGAGTTTAATATCTTTAATATCTATTGATGCCTCGATCCTTCCATTTTTTACATCATTCTTTTCCTCTATAGAGCCTGATAATTCTCCTCCCTTTACTTTACTTTTAAAATAGTATTTAGCGTCACCTTTTATCCAGCCTAAAATTGAAACGCTGACAGATGATTTTTCTGAGATATAAACCGGTATATCCGGATCTTGTTTCAATGATATCCTTAATCCCCGTATTTTAATGCCGGGAGACAGCGTCAAACCTATTTTATCAAAACCGATATTGATGTCCGGATATCTTTTTTCAGCCTCTGCCCTGATATAATCCGTCAGGGCTTCAGAAGGAAAATTTATATATAAAAGCAGAACCGTTAAACAAACTGCAAATATAAGGTACCATAACCGTTGCTTATTCTCTTTAATAGCCGGAATCATCTGTCAGTTGCTGCCCTGGGCTGTACTTTTTTATATGACTTCACCCTGATATCAGCATCAAGATATCCCTCTTCCTTTTTATTGTCCCTGATAGTAATACTGCTGATAAAAATATATTTTTCAGGTTTTTCAATTCTGTAGAGAAAATCCGTCAGCTGAGGCAATGTTACTGCTTTGAGGTCTACGACACAAAAATCCTCTACATATCCGTCCAGTTCTTTCCCTTCAGATGGCTTCATCCCGGGTAATTCAAGATTTATAGATACTGCTGCCTTGTTGATAAAAGAGTAGAGTGACTCCTTCCTGTTTGCCAGAGCATTTTCCAGATTTCCTGATGTCTTATCGATACTTAACCCTTCAGCTCCTATTGTATTCAGTTTCCCTATAGATTTTTCGAGTTCTTCGGTTTTCTTCCTTAAAGATTCTTTTTTATCAAAATAAGGAATAAGAACCTGAGATATGATCAGGAAAACTCCCAGAACACATGCTGCAGCGCTTATAAATAATTTTTCCCGCTTTGCCAGTTTCATATAAAATATCCGATGTGCCTATTTTTTTAATCCGCCCTGTCAAGTTTTAAATTAAACTTTACTCTTTCATTTTTCCGTTCAATTTTTCCATCAGTCTCAACTTTTATAAACAGGTCTGAAAGTTCCAGAGTATTTACTATTTTATCAACAGTTGGATAGTTATCAGTAGTTGCGGAGATCGTGACGTCATTGTTCCTTATGGTTAATGTTGTGACATCAAGATCATATTTCCCATCTATCCTTTCCGAGATATCCCTTAAAATATCCAGGACCTTCTGGCCAGGCTTCATTCTGTCAGATAAGCCGGTGGATGGATTTTTTAAATCATTCAATTTTTGTTTCAGTATTAATAATCTGCGTCCGGTATCTTTTACCCCTTTTTCATCCGGCAATGCTTTGTCAAATTTTTTATTAAATATATCTTCTGCCAGGGTATGTTTTTTACTTAAATAATAATAGTCTATTCCGCTGTTGATTAACATTATAACAAGTAAGATACCTAATAGAAGAGCTACTCTTTTTATTTCTTTTCCGGGGCCAAAATATTTTCTTTTTACAGTAAATTCACCTCTCCTGAAATTGAAACCGGCGTCCTTTTTACCCTCCCGTATTGATGCGGCAAGCGCATTGTCCATTAACGCGGGTTTATATATGCCTGAGAGACCTGCGTCCATTTTGAGCCTGATGTCTTTGCTGATATTTATTCTTTCTGCGGGTGTTTTAAAGTAATTATTCAGTATCCCTGAGGTGTTGCTATGGGCTGATAATCTTCCGCCGAAAAAGACCTTTTCTATTGCAAAACCGTTCTTTATTTTTGAGTTGAAGGAGTAAACCGTCCGGTCTGCTTCTCTGCATATGGTATGGATTATATTTTCTATGGGTTCGGAAAGATAATGTTCATTTTCTTCGAGATCATTCTTTTCTGTGTTTTCTGCAAAAGAGTATGGTAATTCTCTGATGAGGACTATTTTTTTATTTCTAAAAATGACAACACTGGGATGTTCGGGTTCGAGGTCAAGGTAAATTCCGTTATCAGGAGTTCTTTCCTGGTCCAGAAGCCATGTGACAGCCGGAACAGGCCGGATATCTATTATATCCGGTTCAATCCCGGAGCCTTTCAACTGCTCTAAATAATCCCCTATGTAATCCTTGTCCGCTGCTGCTGTTAGAATTGATGCAGGATCACTGCTGTCCGTATGGATGTAGTCTATTATCCTTTCATCAACAGCATAGGGAACGAGTGTTTCTATCTCAAAGGGAAGGGTCTGCCTGATTTTTTTTGCATCTTTGAAAGGAGTGTTGACATTTCTGAAGGAAGTGTTGGAGGTCGGAATCGTCAGAAGGCATTTGTCGCTTTTTAAATCAAAATTATCGGACAGTTCCTCCAGTGTGTTCCCAATATTGTTGTCTGTTACCGGAGTGGAAAAGCATGATACAACCTGGTATCCCTTTAATCCGCTTATCACCTGGACCGCAGATATGTTATGCTCTGAGATATCAATTCCTAATATTTTACCGGGCATTCTCTATCCCTGAAATTAATTAAATATTCAAATGTAACAAATGCAAAGAAAAAAAGATTTGTAAACAATCTATATACATAAATATTTAGAAAAACTCAATATTTTACTATTGTATCGGTAAAATATCGCCGGAGCTTAAATAATCTCATAAGACAGTGTTGAAAATTTATTGCCGGCTCTTTTTACAACTACCTTCAATTCCTTTACGGCTGTATCTTTTAATCCTCTTGAAAGTATTTCGAAATATGAACTTTTTACGGTTAAAAGAGACGAATTAATAATGTCCTCACTCGTGCCAAGGGCCTCCTTATACCAGAGTACAGTGCCCAGATCGTTATCTTCATCTTCCCGGTACTGCAGAATTTCATCAATCATTTCCTGATCCAGATCATCCGAAAGAACCATTAAAATATTTTTATCTGCGGTATTGATATTAATTTTTCCGCTTCCGTCCCCATAGACTGTCAGATACTCTTTTAAGCCTGGTGTCTCATTTGTACCGTAAAACAGTTTTTTTGTGATCCCTTTTATTTGTGTCATTTCATAGATCGATCTCAATTTACCGTTCCTGCATGAATATGGATCGTCCAGGGATTGATAGTAGGTGCTTTCGGATCCGAACCTGGTTGGTTCATCGTCACTGTCGATCCAGTCCTTGATATTATCCAGGATATCCTCTGCCTCTTCTTCCTCCAGTTCAAAAAGACTCGAAGTCAAAAGCCTCAACAGTATCCCCTTTTGATCATCGTTATAGGCGCCGCCCTGTTTTATTATATTATTAATCTGTATTTTGCCTGAAAGGTCTGTAATCTCTACCTGAAATCTGCCTGATTCGAACAGGCTTTCCGAAAGGGATGAGGTGTCTTTTAAAAGGGCCCAGTCATCCTTAAGCGAATCACTGTTTGGATCATCCTCACGAAGCAGGGCAAGGGCAAGGTTGTATCCTGATTTGGCAATATAACCAAGCATGATATTGTCTCTTGAGTTTACAGCTCCCTGAAGCTCGTGCCTCATTGAGCTGTTGAATTCCAATGTCAGTACAACGATAATGCTAATCATCAGTATGGTTATTATGAGGGCTACGCCTCTATTGTTGGACAGTATTGCTTTCATAATCTAATTAGCCAGCGGCATGGCTACAGCAGTGGTAAAGGTTAACGGTGTCTCAGGATTGTCCCTGTCAGTGAACTCAAGTTTAATATTAATAATGGATGGCAATTTGTTATTGGAATTCGTAACAGACTCATTCCAGTCATTATGGGTGTTCCCGTTTTTATCCGTGTATGTAAAGCTTATGGAATAGAGTCCTTCACATATTATCCATCCCTTTGTATTTTCTTCCGGCCATTCAAGATTGCCGGGTGTATCCGACCGGTATAGAGATATACTTTCATCTTCCTTTTCCAGGGGGTAGTAAACGATTTTAGCGTCGCCACCCTCGACAGGGGATTCACTGATATCAATATGGGATTTTGAAAAAAATCTGAGCCGGTCAGCCCGCCTGTCTTCAATAAAATCCTTTTGTCCAACGAATGATTCCTTATTTTCATTTTCCTGAGGATCATTTGAATCTTTGGGTATGTATGTCGACTCAAGATCCTCGACAATCCTTATCAGCGTGGTTCTTGCCATCTCATAAATTTCTGCCTGGGTTTCAGCTATATCGATATTGCGATATGTCCCGGTATAGGCCCGGAATATCAGGGAAAATATGACCGCAAATATTGCAAGAGCGACAATTATCTCGAGAAGAGTAAAGCCTGTCTGCCCTTTGGGACTATTGCACGTATTTATAGAATCTGAGGTCATATCGATAAACCGGTTTTTCTCCAAAATAAATATGTAAATCAATCTGTTTGAAATGATCTGAATATTCTTCGAGTAACGAAAGGGAAGTTTCATCTATTTCCACTTCCCAGGAATATCCCGGATACAGTTCATCATCAAATTCGTCTGAGTCGGACATAAGGTCCTCTATGTCAGCCGTTTCCAGTTCAGCCATCTTGCCCTGAGCCAGAAAGGCCGCGGTTGTATAAAACTTTGCCTCGTTGGCCAGACTTAATCCCTGGGATTGAGACGCAAGGAGAGTAGCAAGCGAAATGCCGATGAGGGCAAGCGCAAACATTACCTCCATAAGAGTGAATCCCTTTTGATTAAATATCTTTTTCCGCGACATCTTCAAAACTCAGATAATCCTCCATGATTTTTACTTTTCCGAGAAAAGGCTCCAGTACCAGCGTGAATTTTCTATCACCCTTGTCTCCAAGATGTATCAGTGAATAGCATATGTATCCTTTTTTACTGAATTTTATTTTGAGTTGACCATCAATTTTTTTTTCAGAACCGTACAGGTCAATATCAAGAATCCGCACATCTTCCGGCAGGGAATACGCCTGATCTTTTATTTCCAGTATTTCACCTTCACTCATGCCCGATGTCTCAGGCCAGTATTTACCTTCTCCCAGATCGAACAATAAAGCATAATCTTTATATTCACCGACAGACTTGTTTCGCAGCCAGGTTATTGTCGCGACAAGCTTTCTGGAGGTTGTTTTGAGATTATCGTGCAGGAGAGTTTCACGTACAACCGGTACAGTAATTGAAAGCATAAGACCGGCAATAAATATAACAATTATTAATTCTATAAGGGTGAATCCACCTGCTTTTTCTCGATATAATCTTCTGCTATTCTTGAGTGTTTTCCCAGCTATTGACATCCGCGTCGTTTCCTTCTCCACCGGGTTCATTGTCGTTGCCATATGCCGATATATCGAAGTCTCCGTGCAATCCGGGACATTGATAAACATAATCATTCTCCCACGGATCTTTTGGGATGCTGTCGATATATCCGCCCTCTCTCCATTTTCTGGGCAGTTTTCCCACCTCCGGTTTCGTTACAAGTGCCTGGAGCCCCTGTTCGTTGCTGGGATAATTTCCATTGTCGAGTCTATACAGCTTGAGCGCGGTTTTGAAGGATTCAATCTGTGTTTTTGCCTGGGTCCTTTTTGCATCATCCAGGCGTCCTATAACGTTTACGGTTACAACACTTGCCAGTATACCCATAATTATAATGACGACCATTATCTCTATCAGAGAAAAACCTTTTTCTGTGTTTTTGTTCTGTAAAGTCATATATCCTCCTCAATTTATTTTTTACTAACGTACAATCTGGCTCATTTCCAGAATAGGGAGCAGTATTGAAAATGCTATAAATCCTACAATAACCGCCATACCCAGCAGCATAAAAGGTTCAAGCAGGGATGTCATTGTCGCCACCTGGGAATCAACCTCCCGCTCATATATGTCTGCTACCTTGTTCAGCATTTTTTCCAGTTCACCGCTTTGCTCACCAACAGCAATCATCTGGATAACAACAGGGGGGATAATCTTGTTTTTTGAAAGCGGTTCCGAAAGTGATGCACCTTCCTTGATCTGATCAATTGCGTTATCGATGATCTCTGCTATTATTATATTATTTACTACATTGCGCACGATCTGGAGGGCGGAGATCAGGGTGACACCGCTTTGTAGAAGACTGCCCAGCGTCCTTCCGAACCTGGCGATAATCATTTTGTTGATTACAGGGCCAAAGACAGGGGCCCTTAGTTTAAATTCGTCCCACATGCGCGCGAACTTTTCGGTTCTTTTTGCGTATTTGAATGAAGCAATGAATGCGATAATAACCAGAACAAGCAGCCACCAGAATGATTGTAAAAAGTTACTGGCTCCAATTACTATCTGTGTGGGTAACGGCAGGGCCTTCTCCATTTCGTTGAATACCGCGACAAATTTGGGAACTACAAATGTTACAAGGATCAGAAGGGCGAGGACACCGATACAGAGCATTACAAGAGGATAAACCATGGCCGCAATGACCTTTCCCTTTAATGCCTCCTGGTTTTCGCTGAACTCGGCCAGCCGTTCAAGCACCAGATCAAGAGAGCCTGACGCCTCACCGGCCGTAACCATGTTTATATATATTTGAGAAAAATATCTTGCGTGTTGAGACAGTGATGATGCCAGGCTGTT
>JASFHE010000109.1:0-13098 GCA_050123415.1 Desulfobacteraceae bacterium
CTCCAGCCCCAAGCTGTACCATTATTATCTGTTTTCATATAATAATCCCCATGATCGACCTTTGACGGTACAAAACCCAACATAGTTTCAGACCTACCATCAGAACTATCAGTTGAATACGGGCAAGGCATCCAACAATGGCCTTCATGTTCAAGTCTTTTGTATCTTGGTAAATTACCATAAAAAGTAGTACCTATTTTATACTTCCATTGTAGCCATTGTTCAAAAGCGACATGTGAGTAATAAACCGACCATGTGTTGTAGTCCTCATTGTATTGAGAATCCCAAGTTAAAAAATCAGCTACTCTAGCAGGATCACTAATAGACCTCGGGTCAGCTATATCACCATTAGAATCAATAGCGTAATTAGCTTGATACAAATTCTTGACATAATTCCATTTTTGTCTCGAAGTCCAACCTTCTTTAATCTCAACACATGAGGGTATACAACTTGACATCTTTATCTCCTATAATTATAGAGTTCATTGTCTTTATCAACCACGTATGTAGTATAAAGCAAATTATATAAATGCTTTTCATTTTCGTGGCCTGAAGTATCAATAACTAAATAATCTCTATTCTTTAAGGTTGCTATGTTCCTTAATGTAGGATCATACTTTATATAAGCATCAGAGAGTTTTACTATGGGTTTTCCTGATTTATTACCATAAGTAACAGCTCCCCATTTTAAGTCACCAACATATAACCCACTAGCTATAATGATTAATTGAGAACAAAAATCCAATCTTATATAATCATTATCATTTATTTTTTCCGCTTCCGCCAAAGCTGGGCCAGAAAAATAAGCCCCAGTCAAAGTCATAATCCCAGGCTCAGGGATGGCTATTTTTTTCCAATGTAATTCAAGCCTGTACCGTTCTCCTAATCGCATAATTCCTCCTATATCCATAATGGAGTGTAAGGCATTGACACACTCCCTTGTCCTATCTTACCAGCTGCTGGACTTTCACTACCACCAACTTGCACAACTACCCCAATAGTCAGCGTATCATTTCTTCCTATTCCTCCAGCGGTAATATTTCCTGATTGACTTTCAGTAGTTACACCAGTAAACAAAATACCCGGATCAGCGTCTGCTGAATCCTTAGTTCCTTGACCTTCTGAGATGCCCCTTAATACATATGTAGGTGTAGGTGTATTACCATACTGACCAGCTATCCACTTCTGCATTCCCCAAGTTTCTTGACCAGGTAATAATGGATCATCTTTACTGAAACCATAACTTGTAACAAACCAATCACCTGTAATATCAACTACTGTATCGCCGCATGCAGCAGGATATACGGAAGCTGATAATTGATTAGCATCAACGCAGCTCTCTGTAGGAGACGTATCGTATATAGGCCCGCCTGTGCCGCTATATATAGATATACTCAAAGTCATTACTGGTTTATCGTATGTATAACTTGGGCTCCAATCACCTATACAATATAGCCTCTGTGTGTTAGGATTATACCCCCAATTAGCAGATACAACACAGGCACCATAAAAATCAATTGTTGTTCCTGCTCCAATTATGATGGCCATTTCTAACCTCCTTGAACTTCTATTAAATTATAGGTTACTTAATTTATTTAGAATTAACTTTTTTACAACTCATAAACTTCCCATAATCACACTCGAAACGGTCTTTACAGTTCTTACAATGAGTTCTTTTATATATTTCTAACCTGGCTCTAAGCTGTCTATCAGTTAAATATTTATAGCCTCCCATCAAAGACTCTTTGCTGCCAGGCGGTGCATTTTTTACCGCCCTTCTTTTAGCACAACCACCACAAGCCATAATATATTACCTCCTAATTAGTAGTAGCTATAAGAGTGGCATGTATTTCATACCAATCTGTTTTAGGTATAGGATTAATGTTAGCATTCGTCACATACCCAGAAAAAATCTGTCCTCCAGCAATTATTTGATTATACAATTGCCCATCCAATCCTGGAGTGTCAGTCACTACAGTATAAGTTATTGTTGCAATACCTAAAATATCATAACTTATACTCAACGATGTACATTCAAGAAATCTCGCCATAACTTATCTCCTTAAAAATTAAATCCTAAGTCATCTTCTTCTATGTAATCAGGGGCGTAAACTTTTCTGCCCTGAAAATGACCGGCTGTATCACCTATCCTAGAAAAATTAGCAGATATCATAGTCCCACCTAAACCCTGACCTCTAAATTCATGACTAGCCGGTAAAGACTGCGTACATTCGTAAATTTCTACATCATTAACTTCTGCCCCAAAAGTATGCAACATCAACCTGCCATAAGAAACAGGCATAGGTGATGAAGCTCTTAACCTATAAATTTGTCCATCATGGGATACTTCAGCCATTTTACCTCCTAATCATTTATTACAAATAAAAATGAATATGATGCTGTTGGTATTTCACCAGGATTAAATTCCACAGAAAAACTCTGTAAATAAAGAGGTCCAGAACCAACACCGAAATTATTAATAACTAACTCTTCTCTGGTGTCAAAAGATATAGGACCGCCATTGTAATCCAAACCGTAGCCCTCTTCCTGTTCGGTCTCCATATAAATAGTAGCTGGGCCTGACGTTGAACTAGCATTTAATGATGGAAAAGATCTGCCAGTAGAAACAACTAACGATGCTAATCCTTCAATATCGCCTGCCACATAAGAGCTCCCTTGGCCGGCCGATATTAAATATAAATCATCATTATCACAATCATATCTTCTGACCCATGGTATAGACACTCCAGCTCTTCCAGGACAACCAGTGTGTACTCCACTATCTTCCCCTGTTGGAGTTACAGCGTAACCAGTTATAGACACAGTTCCAGTGGTTGGACCTAACAATATCTCACCGCCGCATTCTTTTATAATCTCAGATTTACTATTAACACTTATTGAAGTAATACATCCGTCTAACCCAGTTAAAGTTAGATTACCAACAAGTTTACAACAGTTCTCTGCCATATTTACCTCTCAATATCATCATCAAAATATGTACCATAAGCCGGGCCGCCATGAACAATAGTTGAATGGTCGTGTATCGGAACAGAAATAACATTAATCAACCCTTTTTCACCACCCAAAGCAAAAAACCATATGGCATTTGTAGATACCCTTTTATGGGTATAGACAACCGCAGCTGCCGTTTCATCTGGGGCTTCTACTATAGTACCATTTCTTGTGTCTTCAACAACAAAACCCCTTACAATATCACTTACATAACTTAAATCATCAAAATGACCGCGGGGGATATCTTTAGCAACAAACCATCCATAACCATTCCTACTATTTACAGCGGATTTTAATTTTACACTCATACCGGGCATTAAATATATAGAAGTTCCTGTAATAGAATTAGCCATAATTATCCTCCTCTATATCCCTACCATTTCTTCTTCAACAGAATATACATCTATCTTAACTTCTTGATTATCAGAATCCTCACTTACCGCTTCGACCTGCTCTTCTGTAATAGGCGGTCGGGTTGACGTAAGATTATCTTGCATATTCAAATCGCCACCATACATCCCTAAATAAGCCTCAGTGGGCTCATAAGCCAATTTACCAGCTCTTAAACCTTGCCGAGTAACACCCGTTATACCAACCCAAACACCTTTTGTACTTCTACACCTACGCGTATATTTTTTACCGGTCAACCTACTCAATATATCATTTCCGCTTATATTCAAAATAACATATTCCGGATCATCTCTATTAGGGCTCATAGTAACGGTTTTTATTGCTCCAGTAAATATCTTGTTTCTCAAATAAGTAGAGGTTGTTCCAGCATATATACTAACAGACGCATCGTCTAAAAGCCCTCCAGTAACTTCATCTCGCCTTACTTTAAGAGACGCAGAAAAAGTAGATATTTGGCCTCTGGCTTTATCTACATTAAATGATAAAATGTGATTAGGATACCCCAAAGGAGGAGTGCCGGCTATTAGATTACTATTACCTATCCTAATCAATGCTCTGACTTTTACTATTTCTATTGCCATAATATCTCCTAAGCCTCAATTGGGTTATTGTGCACTGTACATTGAACTACATCACCCTTTCTCAGTATACTGCTACACATATTAACTCCCCATCGTTCGCCATAACCATCCAACCTCACTTTGAAATGTATATTATCCCCCACCATATCAATTATAACCCCTGAAGCATTGTGGTTTTCAACCATTTTAGCGGTCGGACCCCCATCCACAGGTGTAAGATTACCTGACAGGCGTGGGCCTTCAGTAACAGAAACTGTATAAGACCCGCTGTCCGTATAGTTATATCTTATAGCATTTACAACACCATCTCTTTCACCATAACCACCTAATATGGGATTACAATCTGGTCCACAAGTATAAATAGTTTCTATTACATCACTTTGAAAATGCTCATACAGCATGTCTGCCATTCCCTCAACAGAATCTTCATCTAAAAATGACCAAGTAATCGCCATACCACCACCTTGCATTTCATCCATATACCTTTCCATATCAGTATCAGTAAAATCTTCCACTGTAGTAGGGTCATTATCATGCTGTGGTAATTGGTCAACCAAAGTTGCTGTACCGCCTGTAGAAGGGCCAACATAAGCCACTGGAGCTGGGGGCACTGTTACAACAATCGGCGCTAAGTAGTATTCAAACCCTTTTGCTATCTCTAATGCCCTTTCATTAGTCCCATCTGGATCATAAATAACTATGGACGGTGTTTCTAAGTCCACAGTAACCCATATTTCTTGTACTAAAATACCCTTATTTTTATTGTAAGGAAACAATGTGCCAATTTGCCTATCATCTATACTTATGTTCTGTTGTGTAGCGTATTCACAATCAGAAGTAACATAAAAATACTGATCCTTTCCATAAAGAAAAGTATCATCTTTACGCACGTCCTTAGCAAAAACTACATAAGGAGTTTTGCCTGTGTTTTCGTCCTCTGGGTCATCATAAGCAACTGCATAATGCTTGCCCGGTTCTAGCCTGGTTGTTGTTGTACGTGGATCATCTATTGTAATGATTAATTTAGAATTAATAATTTCAGGATCATTAACAGATGCGGCATCATTAACTGGGCCTATAGTAGAGGTTCTATAAGTTTTTCCTACAACATACACATTAGATACCTTTATAAATTTATCTTTGAAAACGTCTCTTATATCAGTATACCTTAACTCAGCTGGAATATCAACCACAATACCCTCGGTGTAATCAACTTCTGGTGTGTCTGTCCAACAAGAAGCATCAAATATATCCGGATCAAACTCTGGTTTATCGGCCAATCTTCCCATATTGGGACCATTAGTTCCGGGCTCGGTTATACCAACCTGTATAGGAACTGTAGCACTTTTGGTATAAGTAATAGTGGTGTCTTTTGTAGCCAAAGGACCAGGATTTATATACCTCACATAATCTATAACATTATCCCAAGCATTTTCATCAGTTATTTCATATAAATTATCTATACGGTCTTCATAAGCAGTAGATAATTGCGGCTCATTAAATACTATAGTGGCGTACCGTATTAAATCTTGTCTTCTACAGTTAGTAAGCATGTCCTGAAAAGTATATATTCTAGTTGGGTTTTCGCCCCATATAGGGTACCAATTTAATTCTTTAAAAGTAGGTAAAGGTTTTCCGCCAGTAACCATAACACCTTTTACAGAATCAACATAAGTTCCAGTTAGAGTTTCATAATATATATCATCTATTTCCCCACTATAGGACCCTACTTCTCTAAACTCCACCACACCATCAGGATTAACTATAGGCTCTATAAAACTTCTACTGCTTTTTGCTCCGCGCTCAATTAATGACATATTAACAACGGTAAGAGCGTCCATACGCTTTATATCTAAATTAGCTAAATCGCCGCCATCTGAAGCATCACTTTCATCAGACCATTCTATACCGAACTCATCCAACACAGCTTCAGCTAATTTATCAGACGAGTCACACTCAACCGCTATATCTTCAGATAAGCTGAATGATGGAATACCGAATTGGGGCCATAATTCATTAGACGGTATAGCCCCAAGTATTCTAGAGTTATTAGTAGTTACATTATCAACCATTTACCTCTCCTAAATCTTAAAATTAGTAGGCGGTCTTTGCGCCAAATTCTGAGCATCCTTGGCCAACCTATCAACTTCCCTTATCCTATAGTCAGTCTGCTGCTCAAACCTATAAATCTTACTACTAATTTGACTTATATCATTTCTGTGCTCATTAATATCTTGTTGTACTCTGTTCAAAGCATCATTAACTTGTGCTGTTATCTCAGACCTATTAGTGCGTAATACTTCATCTTTAACAGATTCAATTTTTATATCTAGTTCGTCCTTTACAGTTATTAACTTGTCTTGTACTTCCCTTACATTATCGGAAACTCTATCTATAGAGTCAGCCCCTATCGTACCTGTTTGATTTACATTAACGTCAATAGAAGCACTAGCCAAGGCTTGTGTTATAGCATCTCCTATGGAACTAGAAGCTGTACCTATATCCAACGGAACTGAGGCTTGGCCAACATCCACACCAACCTTAACATCTGCAGTATCAATAGGTATTTTATAGTCACCTATATCGACCGGCACGCGAGCATCAGTTGTATCAACCTTAACCTTAGTGTCTTCAAGTTTAACCTCAGAAGATTCTATAGCCTCTTTTATTTTATCAGCTATTTTATCAGCTAAACCGTTGTCTTCTAATTTAATACTACCTTCACGTAGAGAAGCTGACATCATAGCATTTTCATCAAAGGCCTTAGCATCACTTTTACTCAACACACGCTCACCTTGATGACCGTAATAAAGACCACTCTTAGTAAGGTCTCCGCCGCCCGCATAAAACTGTATAGATCCGCCATTGGCTTTCTTTTCGTATATAGACAAGTCTTTCTTGTTTTTATCAGTAACTTTATCGCCTAAAAATTTAAGAATAGCCCTAAAATCATTTATAGTTTTAGCATTTTCTATAGCCTTATTAAAGCGTTCAGTTTCAAAGGTGTCTTTTCCTTTCAAGTCTACTTGTTTAACAAAAGCATCTCTTTTATCAGATTTGACTAACTCAGTCAGCATAGCTAAATCAGAAGGCTTGGTGATAGCCTTTTGCTGTAACAGATATGAAGCTTTTTTAAGATTAGCTAAAACTTCCTTATTTTCTGGCTCCTCCTTAACAAGTTTTCTTAATTTACGATGAATAGGCAACAGTAATTCAGTTTCACGGCCATAATGAATAGCTGCTTCGTTAAAAAGCTTATCGCCAGGCTCAATATTAAATAGTTCGTCTCGTAAATTTCTTCTTCTTATGGCACGCCTTTCCATAGCTTCTTTGGTTTTAGAATCTTCACCTGGAGTAGCAGCAAAACCAGCACCTACTTTAGGTTTATAATCAACCCCAGCCATTTTGGACAAATTAGAAACAAACTTCATTGCCAAAAATTTACTTTCTCTAGGGTCATTGTATGTTATCATACCGCCAGGCAGACCTTTAAAAGTAGCAACACCTCTTCTTTCATCTAAGCTTAACTTCTTTTTGTCCAAACCATAAGCCATCTTTATAGCAGAATCATAAGGGCCAGGAGTTCCTCCATAATCCCTCATCATTCTTCTGACATTTTCATCTTTAAATGCAGCCCTATTACGTAATTTTTCAGCCTCAGCTTCTCGGGCTTTTATAATTTCTTCCTTAGTTAACTTATACCTATCTCTATGTAATTTAGTAGCTTCTTTACCAAAGCGCTGGGCCGTTCTAGACATAGCTTCTTCAGCAAACAAAGCTTGTGGTGTAGTTCTTTTAGGCGTAATGCCAGTTTCACCATAATCCAATTCATAAGCTTTATTAAGTAAGAATGAGTCTTTAGGTTTTTTAGTTAACTTATCTATGTCTTTAGTAAAATTCTTAACTACATTCCCATTCTCATCTATCTCTACAATATCACCATTTACAGTAGTAAACTTTCTTATGGAGCCGCCCTCTGCATAATTACCAGCCGCATCTAACATGCTTTTCTTAAGTGATTTATTTGCTAAATAACCGCTCCCAGATTTAGTTTTAATTGCTTCAGCGATCTCTTTTTCAGAAAGTTTTTTAGGTTTTCCTTTGATCCAACTTTTAATTTTACCAACGATGCCACCTTCAGCAAACAACGGTTTTCCAGTTTGAAAATATTTAGGGTCAAATAATTTATTGAATCTTTTAACGTCTTCAATATTTATAAAATCCTTCAGTTTCCCAGACCCGGCCTTAGCGCTCCCCACAATATCCTCTATCGGTAAACCTTTTAACTTACTTACCAAATTAATCTGTCTTACTTGTCTAAAAAACTCACCAAAATTTTCACCAGTATACCATTCTGGAGATATATTATCCTTAAGTTCAGTTAATATTTTTAAATCAGGACTAGATGGAGCTTTAGTTTCAAACTCTTTAATAAACTTGGCCATTTTTTCAAAGGCCTCTGTATCTTTTGTTCTTCCAGTAAACCCATGCTGCACACTAGCTAAGTAATCATCTATATATTGCTGTATAACATGACCAAACTCATGGTGCTCCACTCTAGCTAAATTAGCCCCTCTAGTATTAAGTAACTTTTTATTTAAATAAATATTATAAGGATCAGCTTTACCAAGCCTATTAAGTAGTAATCTATTTGTTGTCATCTTACCTAAAGTAGCAGGATTTTTAAATTTCTTAGTAGAAAACCAATTTGTTCTTACTTTTCCAGCTACATCAGGATAATCTTCATACAGCAATCCCCTAGCTTTACGAAACTCTCCTAAATTATCTGCAACACTAGCTCCAGGAACTGGCTTTAAAAGCGATTCAGAACCAATCGCTTCAGCCTTAGCCTTAATATTTTTTACCCTAGCAAATTTATCAGGAGTAAATTTAAGCCCACCTTCCGGAGTTTTCATTAAAGGCGTCAAAGCTTTATCTTTGAAAAATGCAGGATCAAATAACTCATCAAACTCCTTTCCAAGAGCTTTTAATTCATCACCTTTTAATGTGCCAGTTTGTAATTGAGAGAAAAATTCAGCAAAGTTTTCAGAGCGATAACCAGAAAGCTTAACTCTCTTTAATCTATTACCTATCTGTTCGTATTTTGTAAAATCTGTTTTAACATAATTAGATATAGGCTCTATATGTTTAAACTTTTTAATAAAAGCTGCCATCTTCTCAAACTCTTCAGCAGGTAATTTCTTACTACCTCTTAATAAAAGCTCATCTAGTATGTGCTGTTCCAGTGCGTGCGCAAATTCATGCAATTCATAAAGGTTCTTATCCAATCCGGAAAGCCATTTTTTCATTGTAATAAAATATGGTTTCTTTGTAGACAATCTCTCAACTGGATGAGCAATATGGCTAAATAGACCTTTAGCTCCTTCCTCTAAAAACATTTTTGGGTTTCTAACAGTTATTTTTTCGCCTACATCTGAAAACAATTCCATAAGCGGACCTAAAGTAGAGGGCCTACCAACATCAGCGGTAGCTGCAGCAGTACCTGGCAACTTGTCTTTTACAGCCTGCATTAACGACTTCTTGTTAGCAGGTTTAGCAGCTTTATCTACCATAGCTTGTAGTTCAGCTATTCTAGCTTGTCTAGCCGCTATTTTTTCCTCAACAGTTTTTGCACTTTTAATAGCTTGGGCTGATTTCTCTAATTTAGAAACAGACTTTGCCCCCTTAGCTATTTTTGCGCCCTTAACAGCACCAGTTGATTTCTTTAATGTAGAAATCCATTTCATCTGCTTAGCATATTTAAGTGCAGCACCTGGCACAGCAATGTCGGTAGCTATAGCGGATGCCGAAGTGAATAACGTGCCTTTGCGTGCACCTTCCGACAAAGCCTCACTTATACCTTTGAAACCTCCGGCTTGTTGAAAATCATAAACTTGCTCTCCAAATTTACCAGACCGCACGTTCTCAACAAAATTCTTAACACCAGAGCCTGCTTTGGCTAACACATTTTTAACCTTATCATTAAAATCAGAGGCGGCCACATCAAATCCTTTTTCAGATATGGCGCTTGTGGACGACGCTACACCTGTATCTAGCATACCGAACAAATCTATAAATCCCTTAGCAAACCTAACACCACCTTCGCCTAATACCAAACCTAACTGGCTTAATATATTCTTAGCGGCACTTCCTTTCTTACCGCCCAACATATCAGAATATTCATCCACCAAACCCATTCTTTTACTGACTAGTTTTTCATCTATAAACTTTTGCCAAAATTTGCTAGCAGTTCCAAAAATACCACCTTCAGCAAAATTATCTATCTTAGAGGCGGGCTCTGGTATTTTATTAATACCTGATGCGCCAGTTAAACCTGACCTAGCTTTAGTACTCAGCCCCATACCAGATAATATAGCAGTTATAAGGGCTTGGGAAGTGCCAAAAGTGAACGCGCTGCCATCTCTAATAGTTTTACCCAACTTAGATTTTAACTTATCTAAATCACCTGCTTCTACAAAAGAATGAAAATCTGAACCTAATTTACCTGAAAGTAATTCTTTAATATCAGAAAATTTGTCAGTAAAATTAGCATTAGATCCAGGCAACGCAGCCTTTTTAAAAACCGAAGCCCCTAAATCAGCAAAATCCATTATAGATTTAGAGAATCTACTACCTGTTTCTGCCGCAGCAAAACCTGATTGAGTTAAAAGATTGCCCGGAGCAAAAAGTAAATTAAGCTTATTGGCATTTAAATTAGTAGAAAGCTCGTCAACTAATTCCATTCTCTTTTTCTTTGTATGCTCTGCTATACTACTCCAAAAATCACTACCTTCCTTAAAAATACCACCTTCAGCATAATTACCAGCCGCATCTAACATGCTTTTCTTAAGTGATTTATTTGCTAAATAACCGCTCCCAGATTTAGTTTTAATTGCTTCAGCGATCTCTTTTTCAGAAAGTTTTTTAGGTTTTCCTTTAACCCAGTTTTTAATCTTAGCAATAATACCGCCTTCTGCGGCTGTTTGTATTTCTGGAAGTTTACCATACTTATTAATGTATTCCAAAGCATCCATCCCTACTCTAGAAACAGAAGACGCTCTTACAACATATTCACCTGGACTTACTTTAGCTAAAATTTTATCTTCTTTTGGACCCCCAGGACCAAACACCCTACCACTTACCTCTTTTGGTGTTGTGCTTCCTCCAGAAGCCTTCCCGAATAAGCTTTCAAAAAAACCTTTGCGGGCGGATTTAAAATCATCAACAGCAAAAGGCTTTACAACAGAAGCGTCTAAAAATTTAGAGTCTACATCCAAACCTTCTTTGGCTATAGCTTTCAGAATACCTGTTTGTTCATGTATTGCATTAACTATAGGATTAGTTACAGCGCTCTTCATATCTATCATTTCACGAGTAGGCAATTTATCGCGCAGTGCTTCATAAACTTTAGCTTGCTCCTTATCAATATCAGATGTTCCAGTAATTAAAGTACCCCTATACTGTTGTTCAGTAGAACTAGCTATTCTTTTTAACTCAGCTTTAGCTTGGTCTAAAGTAATAATATCATCCTCAGCGGCTTGCATAACTTCTTTTGCCAAATCAACTCTAGACAACCTCTGACTAGCTCTGCCCATCATATCTATTATAGATTGCTGGTAATTAGTCAAAGCCTGATAAACCTCTTTAGGCAAATCCGAAGTCTGCTTTAATTTCTGAACATCTACAAGTGTTTGTTCGTAAGGAGCTAGTTGTTCTCTAAGCCTATTATCTTCTTTACGCTGTTTATACGCCTCAATATCCCTCTGCTGTTGTACAGGTAGATCTCGTAATCTATAATTCATTCTAGTAAGTTCTTGACCACTAGCATTAGATCTGTTATACAATATCATAGCCCGTTCACGTTCATACTTATTGCTGTACATATTCCTTAACGGTGCACCAACGGCCCTACCTTTACGTTCCTCTTCTGGTGATATAGTAACAGGCGCTAAAGGATGTGCTCCGCCTAAAAGTTTGTCCATGTCTTCTTTATATTTTACAAACCCAGGCATTGTTTCTATTTCTTGTTTAGCAGTTATATCACTAATAATTTCATCCAGTTTTTTAGCTACAGCACCAAACTCAACCAAACTATTTAACACTGAACCAAAAGCGCGGGCTGTCTCAGTAGCTTCATTCATGGATTCTTTAACAACTTTTATAGCACCATCTAATTGTTCCCAAGCATTAACATCTTTAACGTTATTTTCTATATACTCATGTCTTTTCTTAGATAAATTATTTAAACTCTCGTTGAGTGCATCAATAGTACTTAAAACATATTTGTAAGAAGTAACTGACTTCTTAAATTTATCATCAAGTCCAGCAAATAATTGTTGCTGAGTAGACATTTGTCGTTTACGTAAAGGAAGCCCCACTTCCCCAGGAAATCCTACCAAACCTCTATTTAAAACAGCAGGACCAGTAAAATTACGTCTGTTCTCAAACTCAATAGAACTATATGACAAATTCCTAACAAGATCTCTTGCAGATTTACTTAAATCTCCTAATTCTAATCTATATAGACTACTAGCGAGATCATCAAAAGCTTTAGAAGTTTTATCGATAGTTTCTTTTGCCTTCTTCATATTATCATCTAAAAACTCTACAGCTTTATTATACTCGTCAGTAACACCTAATAGTTGATTTTGCGGTTCTGTATTTATACCAACTTTTTCAGTACCAACAGCCTTTGCTTGCTTAGCTAGTTCTTTAGCAATCATTTCAGCTGTTTCTGGATTTTTCTTTATGATATCATTGTAAACATCAGTCATTTTAGAAGCCAATCTTTCCAAATCAGCATTTACAGTTGTATCTCCACCAGTAAGTTCATACACTGTGCCGGCCAAAATAGATGAAGTGAGCGCGGCAAAGAAAGCTCCTAAATTAGAATTACCTTCCGCGGCACTCTTTCTGAGTTCTTTAACACGAGCGTCAATCTCAGCCTCAGACAAGTCTTTTAACCCTTTAAGACGCTCATTGACCTGCTTATCCATAGCTTCTTTAGTTTGTCCAGTAGCTTCTTTGAATCTTTCACCATAAGCTTCTTGGAACTTAGTACCAGCAGCTCTAATCTTTTTGCCGGTACCCTCAC
>JASFHE010000110.1:0-13015 GCA_050123415.1 Desulfobacteraceae bacterium
TCCCAGGGTCAGATGCCCTATGGGTGAAGGCTGATCCACATTGAGCCGATAGGAAACAGATCTGCCGTCCCATGTGGGATTCTGAACCGGGTCCCAGGCGCTTTTTGTAACTGTGGGATAATCCGGATCATAATCATTCAAATAAGGTGCAGCCTGTCCGGGATTATTGACCGGTGCATTCCGGCCAACCACGGAATAGGAGGTACTCAGGGTTACAAAACCGTCCTGCGGAAGCAAAAGGCCCATTCGGGCATAAAAGGTGTCAATATCGGTCTCGTTATGACGAAGGAATCCGTCCGTATTATATTTACGGTAGGCAAGATCATATGTAAATGCCTTTATCCCACCTCGTACCACCGCATTATTGGTCATTGTGTCATAGGACCCATAACTGGTTGAAAATGAGATATCCGGCTTCAGGCTATCCCTTTTTTCAGGGGCTTTTGATATAAAGTTAAGCACACCGCCAATGCTTTTACTGTCATATAATGCCGAATGAGGACCCGGCAGTATTTCTACCTTGTCCACCAGAAAAGTTGGCAGCAGGGCATAATCAACAATATTGCTGGATTTACGACCACCGGTTTTCTGAACGGTCAGCTGATCAATGGCCGTCACAAAGCGGGTTGCGCCAAATCCTCGCATATAAATACTGTCCACGCCGGGATCGAGCTCGGTTTGCCCCCTGAGGTCAACAATGGACTGGGTTTTAAGTACATCCAGCACACTGGTCTGGGGACCGATTGTTTCAAAGTCATCGATCTCAATAACTGTTTCGGATGGTGATACCTTTAGTCCCGGAGCTCCAGCCTCTTCCTTGACTACCATGTCTTCCAGTCTCTTTATCTCCGGTTTCTTATCTTCAGCGCGAACAGTTGGCGATACTGCCATTACTAAAATCGCTGCCAGCAAGACCATATAACAACTCATCATTTTTGCAGCTTTTCTCATTTTGTACTTCCTTCCTTTTATTGTTTAATGGTTATTTTGTTTTTTTTAACTGCGCCAGGGCAAGAAGCGCTGCCCTGCGCTGTCCACTATACTTTGAAGCCTTTTCAAACGCATGGAGGCTTGCAGTGAAATCATCTGCACGCCAGGCAGCATATCCGGCAAGCAGCCAGACACGACCGGCAGTCTGGGCATCTGCCCGTGTAGCCGCCAGGCAATAGACTTCCCCGGCCTCCTGAAAACGTTTCATACCAAATAAGATATCAGCCTTTAACATGCACAATTCCGGATCATCTGTACCGGGATAAAATTCATTCAGCCTGGCAAGCGCCTCCTCGGGACAGCCAAGACTTTGATAAGCCGACATCAGGTTTTTGATAATATTTTTATCAGGTTTTTCTCTTAACAGTTCTTCATAAACCGGTGTCGCACAGACAGGAATATTCAACTGGAGACTTAAATCTCCTAATATTTTCTTCTCCTCTGATGTAAGCGGCGTGAGGTATCCATAGATTGTCAGAGCTGAAAAGGCATCTTTATACTCTTTAAGAAGGAGATATACATGCGCAGCGCCTTTCCACCACCCTGGATTGGTGCAATCTTCATGGGTAAGCTCAATGGCATGGGTAATGGCTTCCTGATACATTTCCAGCTGAACATAGAGATAAAGCAGGGTTTCCTGCCACTTTGTCTTTAATTCATCTTCGGACTCAAGGATAATATTTTTTATCAGAGGGATAGCCTGACGGGGCTGATCAGCGGCAAGGAGTGTATGAACATAATTTTCGCGCCATTGGGTATTTGCCCTGTCCGCATGATCTTTGAATAGTTTTTTAAATGTCCCTGTCGCCTGATCATTTTGTCCGGCCATCATATAGCCGACTGCACTAAAGAACAGATAATCGGGATTTACCGGATCGGAGCCATTATAGGCATGGTTGTAGGATTCAGCAGCTTCCGCATATTTCCCCATATCATAGTAGGCCTTTCCCAGATTCAACCATGCTTCTACAAGAACGGGTTTTTTCACTACAGCCTCTTTTAAATACTTCACGGCAGCATTATAATCCTCATTTAAAAGATAACAGTTCCCAAGGACAAAGCTGACCATCGGATATGCATTTTCAGATGAGTCACCATCTTTTTTTTGTTTATCCAGATAGCCTGTCAGACGTGTAATGGCTCCGCTGTAGTTCTTTTCAGCTATCAATGTCTGGGCATCCTTTATTGCCAGCTTTGCGGAAAGAGGAAGGTCATCAGAGGCCGGAAAGGCATTAAAACAGGTTCCGGACAATATGCTTAAGATAATAATACAATAATATATGGCAGATATCCTTTTCATGTATATTACTCCAGCTCAAAACGAATTTCTGTTTCTGCAAGCACCTTCACTGCAACACCATCCACAGTACCCGGTTTAAACTTCCAGCCGGCCAGACAGTTGATTACACTGTTATTAAAAATATCCGGAGGATCCGCATCCACAATAAAAGGTTCTTCCGTATTACCCTGCTCGTTTACAAGGAATCTCACCAGTACCCAGCCCTGAATACCTTTGTTTTTGGCGTGCACAGGATATACGGGCTGTAAGCGTGTAAGAGTGATCAGCGGTTGATCCAGGTCTCCCAACTCAAAAACATTATTTAAATCCAGATCAGTCACCATTACAGGTAATTCAAGACCGGTTGAATTGGACGGTAATTTCACATTTACCTCAAAGGGCAGGCTGAGATTACGATTCAAGGGATTGTTAAAGGTCATCTCCGGAGGTTTTGTATTTTCCTCCTGCTTTGGGACATTCGGTGTTATTTTTTGAACCGGAGAATCTTCGCGTTTGATTCTTACGATATTAACTTCGGGAATCAGTGTCTCAAACTCGGGTGGCTCGGTGGTAGTACCGGACAAACCGGACATCATGACAAACAATATAATGTTCATACCAACTGCCCAAGCCATGGCCCAAAACCAGGCAGACCGTTTCCGGCGATAGAGAAATCCGTAGTAGTCAGGTTGAATAACTCCTGTCTGACCTGAATCCGATAAATTAGACGGACAAAGTATAGTAAGTATAGGTAGCTTCATCTCTTTTCCGGAAGGCTGGCTGCCAGGGAAACATTCTGTGCACCTGCCATGCGGCAGCCGTCCATGACCATAATGGCTATGCCGGTGCTGCTTGATTTATCTGCAACAACAACCACGGCGGCCTCGGGATTTTCTGCAAGGGCGCGTTCAATATTGGCACGTACCGCCCTTACATCGATTTCACGACGATCCATAAAAATTCTATTTTGCGCATCCAGGGCAATTAAAACTGAGCCCCGGTTTTTACTGACAGCGGTAGCAGCCGTGGGCCGACTCACGTCAATGCCTGTTTCCTTGACAAAAGAGGTATTTACTAGAAAAAAAATCAGCAGGATAAACACCATATCGATCAGCGGAGCCATATTCAATTCGGCCAATGTTCGTTTGTTTCGCCTTGCTGCCGTAATACTAAGCATTGTTTAAATCTCCTCTACAAATGCCGTCTCAGGTAAAGCCCTACAGCTGAAACACGCTGTTTAAGACTTAACGCCCTTCGGTCCAGAAAACCTTTCATATAAAGTCCGGGAAGGGCAACCATAAGGCCGGTCTGGGTTGTAATCAGGGCTTCGGAAATTCCTCCTGCCATTGCCTTTGCGTTACCTGTGCCAAAGACAGCCAGCACGTCAAAGGTCGCGATCATTCCTGTAACAGTGCCCAGTAACCCGAGAAGCGGTGCAATAGCGGCCAGCACCCCTATTACCGCCAGGTAATCGGTCAAACGCCGGTTAATTTTTAAAACCGTCTCATCAAGGATTTTGCGATCCAGTTCCTGGTCTCCACTGCGCCGGGTCAAAAAATCAGCTACCAGAAGCGAAATAACACCCCGGTAAACACCGGGATCCGGCAGCATATTTTCCCGGATATGCTTCCATGCGGTCCTTGAATCCATATTTTTTTTATACAGTCGCCTGAAAAACAGGACCCGATCCATAATCAGCATCCACATCAGGACACTCAACACGATCAATGGCACAATAATGATGCCGCCGGATCTTATGAACTCTTCTATAAAAAAATAATAATTCAGGATTATTCCGGACATTCGCTTCCTTTTGATTTATGAACTGTATTGACCAGTGTAACCGCCTTTTCTTCCATCTCTGAAATCCTGTTTTCCACTGCCCGGCTGAGCAAAGTATGGGCCAGCATGATAGGAATTGCCACTGACAGGCCAAGCATCGTTGTTACCAGGGCCACTGAGATTCCACCCGACATCATGCGAGGATCGCCAGTGCCGTGCAGGGTGATAACATGAAATGTGTCTATCATTCCGGTCACCGTGCCCAACAGACCGAGAAGGGGGGCGATAGCGGCCAGCATACCTAAAGTGGATAAAAACCGCTCCATTGGCGGAATTTCCCTGAGGATAGCCTCCTGTAAGGCATTTTCCATATCTTCACGGGACATGTGATAACAATTCAATCCTGCTTTCAGTACCCGGGCCAGCGGTTTTTTTACATGGGCATTACATACATTTATACAATCTTCCCATATCTTATCGGATGCAAAGTTTTGCACCTGTTGAATCAGGTTGTCACTATCCACCCGGCGTCGGAACAGAAAAAATACCCGCTCAAGAACAATAATTGCACCAAGACCCAGGATCGCCAGAATAGGCCAGACCAGCAGGCCGCCACTGGAAATTTGTTCCCACAGGCTTAATTTATGTGTAAGCTGACGCAGACCTGCACCACGGGAAACATCAATAGGCACAGCTTCATCCCTGCCTTCCATATAACGGGATATCTGCCTCTGGATACGGCCCGAGGGGAGTCTGGAAAGGGCATACAGCTTTTTACCGGCAGTGGAATAGCTTAAAAACCCGGTCTCATTTTCAGATCTATAGGCGGCAGTAAAACAACCGAGGGCAAGAATATCCGCCTCTCTTTCTTCGCCGGCACGGTTGATGATATTCCCTTTTCTGAGAGTGACTTCTCCTGATGCCTTTATCTGTTTGAAAAGAATTCCCACCATCCTGCGGATATCTTCCATAGCAGGGAATTTTGACTGACCTGCAATGGCGTGCAGTAAATCAGGATCCTGCTCAGCCCATGAGGTTTGCAGATTATCATCTATCAGTGTTGAGATATCTTTTGCATTGACACGTATCACGCCGATAAGTTCACTAATCATGCTGTCTGTTTCATCAAGCTTCAGGATCAACTGTTTCTCTTTACCCTGTAAATTACTGTTTTCATTTGTAAGACGTCCAATCTCCTGTTTAAGTCTTTTGTTTTCAGCCTCAAGTTCAATAATGACCTTTTTCAGAGAAGATTTATCATTAATGATGTGCTCCCTGCTTTCCGCCGCCTCCCTTTCTGCTGCCTTAAGCTCATCTGCCGCCTTTTTTATCAGGGTTTCCTTTGCTTCTTCCGCTTCCCTGTGGGCGATACGCATATCACTTCCATAAAGAGAAGGGACATATAACAACCACAGGGTACAGACTGCCAGCATCAGATATATAATATTTCTCATTTTACATCCATCCTCCCTATGGGCAGGCTTAACAGTTCGATTGGACGCCTCTTTGCCCCGATATCCATGGCGGTTTGGATGGAATGATTATATTTTGCAGGAAGAGGCTCCCATTTGGCAGTGGCAACGTTATAAAATCCGCAGCCCTTGCCATCAAGTGACTGATAAAAGATAGCAATCCGGCCAAGCCTGAAAACATTGATCAGCATTGCATTCCCTTCCACTGTAACGGTTTCCTGATACACCTCAATGGTCTGCCCATATTCCGCCTCTACCATAAGGGCCTCCATAATTTTACGGAACTTTTCATTAATTGGTGTTTCCGGGTCCATTATCAGGTGATCAAGTTTGCTAAGCCGCTCTCCTCGTTCAATAGAAAGGAATGGCATGTCATCCTGGAACTGCTGGTGCAGACTTTGCAGTAATTCACTTAAAAAAGGAATGATCTGATCTGATATCTGTTCAATATCGGCAAGTTGTTGTTCTTTTTCATTGATACGTTCTTTTACTGAGGAAATGTTCTTTGTAAGACCTTCTCTCTGTATCTCCAACTGATGCCGGGTCTGCTGCAACTGCTCATATTGTTCCATGAGCCTTTGCCGCTCTTCCTGCCAGGTTGTTCGTGTATTTTGTGTCTCCTGGCGTATCTCAATAGACTTACGGACTGGTTTTTCAACGAGACCACTGACATCGTTAGCTGCATATCCATTATGTAATGGATATAGAACCAGAAATGTTAATAGACTCAAAAAATTAATATTTTTAAACAAAGCGCCTCCTTCAGCATATCTTTTATAGAAACCTTTTTATGTAAGTAGATTAACCTGGTTCGCTACCTGCCGAGAAATTTCAGACACAAACACATGACTTCGCATCCCGGCAAGGGGGCTGAAACCTTAAAGCAGAAGTTTTTAATTATATATCCCGGGGAAGAGTCGTATTACTTCACTGGTAAGCAATTGACGGTAAAGGTGTATTTACGTTAAAAAAACACCCCTCACCCCGAGGGGTTTATACACACACTGGGTAGCCGGCCGCCCTTTCACACAACAAAAAAAGCCACGAGAGATTAAATTCCGTTATCGGAATGAACCTTCGTGGCTTTTTGATTCAGTTTAAATTAAGTTGCCACTCACTGGTGGCGTGTAGTTATTAACCCGGTTTTTCTCTAAAAACCATACGTAACTTCTGCTACGATTTTTTGATTATTAGTATGTACATGAGATTTAGTCAAGATATTTTTGATAACCTTTAGGTTATCTCATGCAAGGCACCCCTTGCAGATCATTTTTCCTCCCACATTCTCCAGTTTTGTTTTCATTACAGGTTCTCCGCATATTTCACAGTTAACAGACGGTTCAATCCGCGCCTTTTGAGGCAACTGCATGGTTGCAGCCTCAATATTAAAAAGTTCACTGGCCGGTGTTTCAAGAATTATCCTGCTTCGCATCAGGTGCAGTTCCTGAAACCTTTTTTGTTCCTCATCGGTTAGATCACCAGCTGTCATTTTTTTTATGAGAGCCATATGCTCCTCATCGGGTCGGCCTGCATTTCCTTTGATTGACACCCTTACACCCTTTCCCGTGTTACGGCTAAGCAGAGTTAAAACCTGCTTTCCATAGTCCCTGAAGATGAAATTACCTTTTCCAAAAGTGCAACCTGTCAGCACCTGGACCGCATCAGCGGAACAGGCATCAGTCTCTACGATCGCAACTACCTCTTCATCAACAGACCGGTTTTCTTTCAGCCATTCCATGGCTGCCTCGGCTGCCTTATACCCTGTGGAAAGACCGGGACAGATATGGCCGTGAAAGTCCGCGCATTTTTTAAATTTCTCACCTTCCATTATTTGCTTTGCATCCATGTTTCTCTCCTTTATTTGCTTTTGGTTAGTGAGGCTATCTTCTCCAGAGGATCTATTCCGGGTCTCGCCCAGTCTTTTGGTGTAACACCTTCAGGCAGTTGAAAGGATTTAACGACCTTTACAAAATCTTCGGATCTATCAAGATAATCCAGGTACCAGAGTGCATTACGCATTTTGTCTATCAGTTGATTTCCTGTGGAAGTAAATTTTGTACCTGCCCAGACAAACTTCAGGGCTATTCCCTGCCATGTATTACTTTTCTTATCATGCCGATAAACAATAGTGCTCACGTCTTTAAACTCAGGTTTTCGGGCTGCAAGATCCGCGTCCGACGGATGATATATAATATAACTTTTTTTACCCGCTGTAACATTGAGCATGACCTGCAAGGCATCTTCCTTGCACCATGGTGTTACAGACTGGATAAAATATCCCTCATCATCAGGAGGGAAATTCTTCTTGATATAATTTGACATAACAATTCCTGAGTTTACACCGGGACAATAATGATCATGAAATTCAACTGATCTTACAACATATACAGGAGCACCCTGAGCTATTGCGTTTGCAATTGTGAGGATTCTGAACTCATTGCCATTAAATATCTTGTTTTTGAATTTACTTTTATATTCATCTGCATGTCCATACAGGTAATCCGCATCAATCCTTTCTACTGAAGAGATGCTGAACATCCCGGCTGAAGGCATTTTTTGGCTATCCTTTTCAGGGGCATTTGCCTCAAGATAAGCACAATAGCCCGATCCTTTATCATAGAAAGCAAACCAGAGTGGAGCCCATGGAGCAGAGTGTATCTCTACAAGGGTGTTTTTCCCCCTGCTGACTCCGGTGACTGCTGCTAAACCGTCAAGAGCGCCCTGTGTCAATTCTCCGCCTGCTTCGGAATAACCTGCATTGGTCAAAACAATCAGATTTCTTTTCTTCGGTTTTGAAGCAGCATTTTTGATTAATGCAAGGGCCTTTTCAGCAGCCATTTTACCGGTTGTCTCCCATTTAGCATACTGGGTGGTGTTATCAGATCCCAGGCATATACCATGGATGGTCAGGATAAGAGCTATAATAACTACAGTCGATGTATACCTTATTGATATTAAAATATTCCGCATTTATTGATTAACCTCCTGAAAAAATAATTCCATTATTTAAACAATGCTTTTTGCCCTATAGGGCCGTAGTCTTTCTTCATATTCTTATACACAGGTGCTCCGAGTAAAAAAGTATATATCTCATCAGCTTTGCTCTCCGGGTCAATATCCTTAAACTTTTCCGGGTATACTAGCTTCCCTATGGCATAGGCATCGGCCAGAGCTGTCCCGACATTGGTTGCATACCAGTTGAATGGTAACAGCACATAAACCTTTTGCCGTGAAAAGGCGCTAAGGGCATGGTAGTAATCCGGCTTTTTGCTGTAATCATCTTTTACCAGGGCGAGACCGCCGCCATCTATAAATATTATTTCAGGATTTAATTTCAAAAGCATTTCCTTATTCATGAATACATGGCTGCCAGTACTGGCCTTGACTCGCTCCGCAACATTATCCACATTGAGCCACTTAAAGGGGATATAGCTCTGTTCAGAACTTTCTATGCCGTATGAGCCCCTGTAGCCTATGCCGCCTACATACACGGCAGGTTTTGTCTCATCCGGTATATTCATGGTCCGATCATGCATATCTTTTCTCAACGATTCAATATGTTTAACAACATCACCGGCCCGCTTTTCTCTGTTCAGTATCCGGCCTGCCACCAGCAGGGACTTGTAAATGGCTTCATCAAAAGTCGCGTGTTCTCCATAACTTAAAACAATTACCGGAATCCCGAGAATCTTCTGTATATCATCGGCCATCATATCTTCCATATAGGTGGTAAAGATAGCATCGGGTCTTAATGACAGTATTATTTCAAGGTCCGGTTTTTTACCTATTCCTGACGGTCCGCCCGGCCCGCACCCCGGAAGTTTATGAAGCTCCGGATGCGCTATCCAGTAAGGTCTTCCACCGGGATTCATCTTTTCCATATCTTCCACCCCTACTACTTTGGATTCTGCCTGAAGATAAACAATAAGACGTAAAGTGCCGGGCCCCAGACAGAGAATTCGGCCGGGATCAAGCGGGGCTGTCACATGGCGACCAGCCATATCAATCACTTCTATTGACGTTGCCGCACTGCTGATTAAAGGGCTCCATAAAACAGATAAACATATAAATATAATGATCTTCTTCACGAATCTCTCCATGCTCTTCATCCTTATAAAGGGACTACAAGTGTATGGCCATTAACCTCACTTAACGCTACATCCACACCATAAACCTGTTGAATTATTTCCGAACACAATTCTTTCCTGCCGCATATTCCATGGACCTGTCCATTTTTTAAAAAGATAAAACTGTCGGCAAAGCGCAAAGCGATATTCAGGTCATGAATGGCTATTACTGAGGACAATCCCTTTGTTTTTACAATATTACGAACAAGTCTCATCACTTCAAGCTGATTTTTAAGGTCAAGATTGCTTGTTGGTTCATCCAGAAGCAGGATCTCCGCTGACTGAGCAAGAGCCCGGGCGATTATTACCTTCTGTATTTCACCTCCGCTCAAATCGCAAACCCGGCGCATGGCCAGATGGGCTAGACCTATCTGTTCAATCGTCTCCTCAACAAGGGCATAATCCTCCGGTCCGAGGGTCCATTGAATATGAGGCTTTCTTCCCATAAGCACTGCTTCAAATACAGTAAGCTGTGTCTCAGGATGACGCTGGGGCACATACCCGAGAAGCCGGGCAATCCTGTTACGGCTGAAATGGAGTAAATCCTCGCCATCCGCCAGAACCGATCCCGTTTGAGGTTTAAGGATGCGGTTAAGGCATTTGAGTAATGTGGATTTACCTGCACCGTTTACGCCCAGGATACAAACAACCTGTCCCGGTTCAATTGAAAACGTGACATCAGACAATACAGGTTGTCCGTTATAGGAGAACCTTATGCCTGCCGCTTCAAGATTCATTTTACCTCCCTGACTAATAGAAACAGAAACAATGGCGCCCCCAAAAATGATGTTATAACACCAACCGGTAATGATCCTGAACCGATAAATACACGCCCGAGGGTATCGGCCAGGAGAAGCAGCAAGGCGCCCAGTACCGAAGAAAAAGGAACCAGGATAGAATGATCTTCTCCCACAATGCGCCTGGCCATGTGTGGAGCAATCAGTCCCAGGAAGCCTATAATTCCATGAAATGCCGTAGCCATTGCAGCCACAAGGGTAGCCGTGAACATCCCTGATAACCTGATCTGTTCCACCCTGACGCCCAGCCCCTTTGCAGTGTCATCGCCGGAGGCAAGGGCATTTAAATCCCACCGGAACAGCGCCAGGAAAACAGTGATAAGCAGGACACCTCCTGCCAGTATCCATATCTCCATCCAGCTTGATCGCGCTACATCACCAAAACTCCAGAACACCACACGGGCGAGATCGGTCTCATTTGCAATATATTGAATCAAGTAGGTTCCCGAAAGAAAAAGAGAGTGAAGGGCAGTACCTGTCAATATGATTGCCAGAGGAGAAAGCCTTTTAAATCTGGCCAGCGCCAGGATAACAAGTGTGGCAGCCATCCCTCCTGCAAAGGCAGAGGCAGTTACCGCGACCATCCCCGCTCCGAACACAACAATCGCAACAGCAGCCCCAAAGGCAGAGCCATGGCTGATTCCAAGTGTGATGGGAGATCCCAGGGGATTTTTTAAAAGGGACTGTATGGTCAGACCTGACAGGGAAAGACCCCAGCCGGATAAAAGTGCAGCAACAACCCTTGGCATCCTGATACTGGTAATAACAACCCGGGTAGTATTCTCTCCGCATCCAAACAGGTTGTTCAGAACTTCTTTAAAAGGGATATAATAGGACCCGGATGCAATCGCATAAACCGAAACAAGCGCTATCAGACAGATAAATAATCCCAGGAGCAATAATTTATGCCTTACCTTTTCCAGATAGGCAGCTGTTATTGCACCATGCCCTGTTTTATTAAAAAATTCTTTTGATGACACGGATTAATATTACCCTAAAGCCACAGTTATTTTTTTAAATAAAAAGGCCACGAGCGAGATCACACCCCTGCTCAGGGTAGAGGACCTTCGTGGCCTTTTGTTTATTATTTATTTTATGATAATTTTATATTCAAGCTAAAACATACACGGCTTCTGCCATACGATTATTTGCATATTTTTGGTTGAGGCTATTAAAATGTCAAGTTTTTTTCTAACTCGTGTCCATCCAGAAATGAATGATATGAGCTGTATCATTTCACTGGAAATTTCATTTTAATGGGTTAACTCACTGCTTTTAAAAAAATATATAAATCAGTGTCAATCATTTAATGCAACATCGTCAAAATCATCTTTTGCCATCAGATCTTCAGCATCTTTTTCCGTACGTGGCTCAATACAGGCCCCTGTGGAAATGCCCCAA
Source organism: Desulfobacteraceae bacterium (assembly GCA_050123415.1). Classification (GTDB taxonomy): domain Bacteria; phylum Desulfobacterota; class DSM-4660; order Desulfatiglandales; family HGW-15; genus JAAZBV01. The sequence goes on from JASFHE010000110.1 coordinate 11,849, forward strand.
AAAAAATAATATTTCTCACCTGGTTCTGCAAAAAAGCGAATCACATTGTCATACTTGGCCTGTCTGGCTGTAATAAAATGTACTCCAGCCGGCACTCTGAATCTATAAAATTCTCCGGACCCCAGATAAGCAGTTAACTCATTATCCACATAGATTTCAACCTTTAGGCCAGCTCCTACTATAGTCTTTTGCCGCATTACAGTCACGGTGGCGGCATCAGGATCATTGGCATTGAGCTTTGTCGCATCCACAGCAAGGCCTCCTGACGCGCAAGAGAGTAATAACATTGTATTTAATATGAGAAAGGATATTAATGATGTTCTAATTAATCTCATTTTTACAGTCATGTGTTCTCCGTTCTTTATTTACTCTATTGGTTCTTTAATAAAAAACATATCATTTAATAAAAGTCCAAGCCGCTGGGGACTGGCCACAAATTTTACATCAAGAGGATCTCCTGATGTATCTGAATAATTTCGCCAACTTAATTCCTCTTTCTCCAGATTAATTAGGCCGGCAGTTGAGAAACTCCCGTCAGTTTTTCGACCCGGAATAAAAGCTATACCGTATGATGTGTTTCCGGTGGACACAACTCCCATGGTCGCCACTGTTGTAGCAACACCTACAGTGAAAGATACAAGACCCTGCCCGAATTTTTTACCCCCGGAAATCTTTGTTCCCTTTATCCCCACATATAATAATCTCGAAACATTTAATCTTTGCTTGACGACTTCAACAGCTTCTTTAAACTGATCCTCATTGACTATCAAAGCCGGTTTTTCGGTTTTCTTCGAATTTTCCAGATATTTTAATATACTTCTTTCCAGGGCATATGTTGAAAGGGTTGTAAGTGAATTCAGATATTCAGTATCTTCTTTAATTTCGTCAGCAACAGCATATGGTTTTGGGGCTTCTTTAACCTTTTCTCCTGCTTTTTGAGCAACCTTTACCGGCAGGTTTTCAGGGCTATCAAATGCACCGCAAACAAATGGAATAATTTCGGTCTTGACCGGGATACCGTTCAGGTTGAGATATTCCTTAATCTTTTCGGCAATTGCAGACGCAATTTCTTTCGATTCATCGACTATACAATAATCACCTTTCCCGACTACATCGACCTGATCACATACATCCACCAGAAGTGCCACGCTGCTATTACGATCCACA